>JADFQT010000170.1 GCA_022561675.1 Chloroflexota bacterium | reverse complement strand
CTAAGGCCAGTCGCTTCCGTTGTGCCATAGGCCCTAGCCACGCGCCAAGGTGCAATTGCTCTTGTGCCGGTTTCGGGGAGGCGCCGCCCAACACGGGATTGGCTAAATTTGCCTTTTGCCTATCTTTTCCGCAAACAGTTTTGAATCCGGCGACGTTGTCGAGCACTCGCCGGTGGGGCAGCAGCCCGTAGCCCTGGAACACCATGGCCACCTTACTGCGGCGAAATGCGACCAGGGCTGTGTCGTCGTAGCTGAGAATATTCTCTCCATCGATTAGAATCTCGCCGGTGGTGGGTTCAATCAGGCGGATCAGGCACCGCACCAGAGTCGACTTACCGCTGCCGGAAAGTCCCATTACCACGAAGCATTCGCTCCGGTTCACGGTGATATTTATATCCTTTAATGCCAAAACACAGCCCAGCTCGGCCAGGAGCTGTTCCTTACTTTTACCCTCGTTTTCCGGGGCCAGGGCCCGGCCCGGCTGCTTGCCGAATACCTTGGACAGGGAGCGTACGGCGATAAAAGGTTCGCCCATCTCCGCGGGTCGCTCTTCTATGTCCAGGCCTGGGGTCATCACTTAACCTCTTTTTTTGGGGAAGCCGGGTAGCCCCGTGTCAGGATCCTCGAACTCCGGAGATAGACCGATATTGGGTACTGATACTTATTATGGCTCCCCGAAATGCTCCGGGAATCGCCCAAGCATGCTGTGGAGAGGGAATTGGAGGGCCGATCGGTGCCGTGGCTGGCCGGTAACCCGTCCCTAACCATGCATGACTCTACGAGGGATGGAGCTAACTGCCTGGTGGGGAAAATACCCGCTGGGGTTGGAGAGCAACTGGATTATCCGGTGGGGCATTTGGCACTACCCTACGGTTCGAGAGGCAAATTGTCAAACCCGACCCAGGTTGGCCACCTGAGGCTGGCATGGTGTAAGATAGGTCAATAGCATAAGGAATTCTAGCGTATTTACCGGCATCTTAACCGGAAACTCAAAGGGTCGCCTTGCCGGTCTCCACCCTGATGAAGATAAGCTGAGAGGGTCTTGTGGCAAAGATAGCAATTATTGGGACTGGGCTAATTGGCACTTCCCTAGCGTTGGCTTTAAAGCGGTCTTCGTTGAGGGATCTGGAGGTGGTTGGTACCGACGAAAACCGGCAGGCCAGAAGTGGAGCGGAGAAAAGAAAGGCTTTCGATAAAGTCGAAAACCGGCTTTTCAGCGTGGTAGACGGGGCGGACATTGTGGTATTGGCCACGCCGGTCCTGGCGATGAAAGAGGTGATGGAGCTCATTGGCCCGGAACTAGCGGAGGGCTGCGTGGTCACCGACGTCGGCAGCTCCAAAAAGGTGGTTCTTGAGTGGGCCGAGCAGCATTTGCCCAGGACGGTGGATTTTGTGGGAGGCCATCCCATGGCGGGCAAGGAGGAGTCCGGTCCAGAAGCGGCGGAGCCCGACCTTTTCCAGAGTAAGACCTACTGCGTGGTTCCCAGCGCTAGGGCCAGTCAACAGTCGGTGGCTGAAGTCACCACCATGATCGAGGCAATCGGCGGCACGCCATACTTTATCGGGGTTGAAGAGCATGACAGTTTCGTCGCCGCCGCCAGCCACCTTCCTTTTCTGCTGTCCACGGCGCTGGTCGGCTGCACCTCGAAAAGCGCCAACTGGGAGGACATCGCCCAGCTGGCTTCCACCGGCTATCGGGACATAACCCGGCTGGCCTCCGGCGATGCCGTGATGCACCGGGATATTTGTCTCACCAACAGCCAGCCGATCGTTGCATGGATTGACGCCTTCATTAGGGAATTGTACGAAATTCGAAATATCCTGGAAGCCGAACCTCATCCCGACGCGGAGGTGGTAAAGGGGGTATTCGACCAGGTCGCCGACGCCCGGGCCAGGTGGCTGGCGGGCGAGGCCACGGCCAAGGCCCGCATGGCGAGCCGTGAACGACAGGAAATGCCCGGCTTCGCCGAGAGCATGGGGGAGATGTTCATGGGAAGAAAGCTGCTCCAAGCCCAAAAGCGGATGCTCGGCGGTATGAGGGACAAGGAAAAGGACCGCAGATAAGCCCAGACTCCGGACGGGAGACGGCATTGTTGGAGGTTAACCCCGCGCCACCGCTGTTGGTGATTTTGTCCGGCCCCTCCGGCGTGGGTAAAGACGCGGCTTTGGAGGAGTTGAAGAAGCTGGACCGCCCCTGGTATTTTGCCGTGACCGCCACCACTCGAAAAATGAGGGCAGGGGAGCGGGATGGGGTGGATTACCTGTTTCTGGACGAGGACATCTTTTCCAAGATGCGGGAGCGCGACGAGTTTCTGGAAAGCGCGCAGGTCTACGGTCGCTGGTACGGCGTTCCCCGCAATCAGGTTAGGAACGGCCTAAATTCTGGGAGAGATGTCATCCTTAAAATTGACGTGCAGGGCGCCGAAACGGTGCGAAGGCTGATCCCAGAAGCCGTTTCTATCTTCATGCTGCCGGCTTCGCTGGACGAGTTGCGGGCCAGGCTGGCCCGCAGGATGACCGAGACCTCGCCGGACATGGATTTGAGGCTCAAAGTAGCACAGGAAGAATTGGCCCGGGTATCGGAATTCGACTATCGGGTGGTGAATCGGGACAACTGTTTGGAGCAGGCCATATTGGACATCGATGCCATTATCTCGGCGGAAAAATGCCGCATGAAGCCTCGCATGGCACAGCTTCTGTGATGCCCTCTGCCCATGCTTCCAGCATTAGGCCAGCCGGAACTTTTATCGCCGCATGACTAACGTATGACTCAATCGGGTAGCACCCAGCCCTTGAAAATTCCCGTCGCCCCCTCTGGAGAGCAACCATCTGTTCGGCCTCGGCTGCCAGAATGGCTCAAAGTACCCATGCCGGGCGGGCCCAGGTACCTGGAACTGCAACAGCTGATGGAACGGCAGCAGCTGCACACGGTTTGCCAGGAGGCCCGTTGTCCCAACATCGGCGAGTGCTGGGAGCGAGGGACGGCCACCTTCATGATTCTAGGCGACATCTGCACCCGCCGGTGTCACTATTGTGCTGTGACCACGGGCCGACCGGTGGGTTTGGACCTGCAGGAGCCGGAGCGCCTGGCTGAAACCGTCCAAACCATGGGGTTAAGGTATTGCGTCATCACTTCGGTCAACCGCGACGACCTACCCGATGGTGGGGCCTTCATTTTTGCCGCATGTATCAGAAAGGTCCACGAGAAGGTACCAGCATGCCGGGTCGAGGTATTGATACCGGACTTCGCCGGCTCTTGGCTCGCTCTGGAAAAAGTGATTGATGCAGGACCCGAGGTGCTGAACCACAACATAGAGTCCACCCGCCCGGTTTTCCGCCGAGTGCGGCCCAAGGGCGATTACCAACTGTCGTTGGATCTCCTGGCTGAAGCCAAGCGGCTCGACCCCGGCATGGTGACCAAGTCGGGCATAATCGTCGGGATGGGCGAAACCAGAGAGGATCTGCTGGCTACCATGGCGGATCTGCGGCAGGTCGACTGTGACCTGCTTACCATTGGGCAGTATTTGCGTCCGTCCTTGAAACACATCCCCATCGACCGGTTCTACACGCCCGCCGAGTTCGAGGAGCTTCGGCAGGCTGGTGAGGAGATGAGCTTCAGGCATGTCGCCTCCGGCCCCCTGGTTCGCAGCTCCTACCATGCCGATGAGCAGCACGATGCCGCGGTAGCCACTTTGAACGCCGGCTAACCTGTTCCGGCATGAGCCCGGCTGCCGCTCCCACACTTTTCCTCGCCCGAATATCCGGGCCGCCGCCCCGGTTGTGAGGATCGTATCCCCGGCTATTCTTCACCAGCCCAGGCACCAAACCATGTCTGATATTGCTGACCTGATATTGACCAACGCGCGGGTGATTACCCTGGAACCCGAACAACCCATGGCTGAAGCTGTGGCAATCGCCGGCGATTCCATTGTTGGCGTGGGCAGCCACCGGGAGGTCGCGGCGTTCAAGGGCCCGCGCAGCGAGACTCTTGACTGTCGGGGGTTGACTCTTCTGCCAGGCTTCGTGGATTCCCACTGCCATCTTCTGGCCATGGCCGCTGCGCTGACTGGAGTTGACTGCTCACCCGTCCAGGCAGGTTACCAGGCCTGCGCAAACTCAGCAGACTCCGCAAAGTCTATCGAGGGCCTGATCCAAGCGGTTCGCCGCCGGGCTCAAGAAACCCCTCAGGGAAGCTGGATAAGAGGATTCGGGTACGACGAATCGGCTCTCAAAGAAGGCCGCCATCCCACACGCTGGGACCTGGACCGAGCGGCGCCGGAGCACCCGGTGCGGTTGGACCACCGCAGCGGCCACGCCGCGGTGCTGAACAGCCGGGGACTGGCCCTGGCTGGGATCCACGCAGATACCGCCGACCCGCCGGAAGGCGTGATCGATCGGGACCCGCTGTCCGGCGACATCACCGGGCTTCTGTTGGAAATGAACGATTTCCTGCGGCAGCGGCTCGGTAACACTATGAAGGAGGGAGAGCTTCGAGAAGCTGTACGTCGCCTTAACCAGGTGCTTCTGGGGCATGGCATAACCTCGGTGCACGACGCCGGTCCCAACAATGGTCTCGAACGGTGGCAAACCCTCCGGGAACTGACCAGCTCCAACTCCCTGGACAGTCGAGTGTTCATGATGGTCGGCGGCGCTAAACTGCCGGAGTTCCAGGAAGCCGGGTTGGATTGGGGCAGCGGAGACGACCGGCTCCGTCTGGGTCACGTAAAGCTGATGCTTACCCTGACCACCGGAGGACTCCATCCGCCGTTGGAGGACCTGACTGCCGGTGTGGCCCAGGCCCGTCGCGCCGGATTTCCGGTGGCGATCCACGCAGTGGAACAGGAGGCGGTGCTGGCTGCAACCAGCGCTATCGGGTCTAACTCCCCGGCGACCGGGTCAGCGGGCCCCCGCCCGCCTCCAGTCACTAAACCGCCACCTGGTGGAATGAGTCTGGCGCCGCGGGACCGGATTGAGCATTGCTCCGAGTGTCCGCCCCAGCTGCTACTTGAGATCAAGCGATGCGGCGCGGCGGTGGTTACCCAGCCCGGCTTTCTCTACTGGAACGGTGACCGCTATTTGCAGCAGGTCGAGCCCGATCTGCGGCAGCATCTGTATCCCATCGGCGCCTGGCTGGAAACGGGAGTCCCGGTCGCCTTCAGCTCCGATGGACCGGTGATTGATCCCTCGCCCTGGCCCGGCATTTTCAGCGCTGTCACCAGGCTAACCAGCGGGGGGCATATGCTCCCACCTAGGAAGTCCTCGCCAGTTACACCAGGAATCTCAGCAGTGGAGGCTTTGCGGGCCTACAGCTGGGGTGGCGCCTGGGTCGAAGGAAACGAGGCGAGGAAGGGCAGCATCAGGCCTGGCAAATTGGCCGACCTGGTGCTGGTGGACGCCGATCCCACCGGCGTGGACCCCCAAGCTTGGCTGGGAATAAGGGCGGTGCTGACCCTGGTTGGCGGGCGGGTGACATGGGAAGGGGATTTCTAATGACGCTGGATTGGGCCGGCCAGGCGGGTTGAAGCTTCGGCCTATCTGGTGCGCTCCCAGATATAATCCGCCAGCTGCGTTAGGGAGCGGCGAGACTGGCCCTCGGGAAGTGAGGCCAATAACTCGACAGCCTTGCGGCAATAATCACGAATGACCCCGTAGCAATCCGGAATAATATCGCTGTTGTTGATCATCTCCAGGGCTTTTTCCAGCTGGTCGCTTTGAGTCTGGTCCAAGAAGAAGGCCTCAATGGGATTATTCTCCGGATAGCGCTCCAACAGCATGATGCCCGGCAGGGTTAACACCCCATGGAGCAAGTCGTTGCCCACCGGCCTGCCCAGCACCGCTGTATCTCCTTGGCAGTCCAGCAGATCGTCCATCACCTGAAAGGCCAAGCC
>JADFQT010000169.1 GCA_022561675.1 Chloroflexota bacterium | reverse complement strand
CCGCCTCGATGCGGCGTGTGCGCAGGATGCGCAGGCTCGGGCTCAGCAGGCAGTGGCTCTCGGCCAGCTTGAAGGCCTCGCGCAGCTGGCCCAGGATCTGGTCCTCACCACGCACCATGGATTCGAGGCCGGTGGCAACGCGCAGCAGGTAGACCGTTGCGTCTTCACCGCTGACCTCGTGGATGGGTACATCCGAAAGCAGGGCGCGCACCTCCGTGGTGTCCGCGTCTTCGTCGAGGACGATCTCCAGCCGGTTGCAGGTGGAAACTATGACCCCATGCTCTACGTACCGGGACAGGAGGTCCAAAGAAGGAGCCAGCTGCTCTTTTTCGATGGTTAGTCTTTCCCGTAAATCGAGGGCGGCGGTGCGGTGGTTCAACCCCAGGACCAAGAGGCTCAACTAATCTTCTCCTTGACTCTATCTTTTGGGACTCTACCTTTGGGACTCACAGAGCATCCTTTTCGACTGCACTCTTCCAGTCGCGGGCACAGGCCCGGCGCCGTGTTATCCAACAGCTGGGCCAGTAAAATTTCCAGCGCTTCCTCTTCCCGGTCCCCTTGAGCCAGCCTCAAAAGCTCCTGGGTGATGCAGCATTGCCAGCGGTCTGGGTCAATTGCAACCCGCCGGCGTTTGACCTCCCGCCGGGCACGCGCCAGGACACCGGCCAGGTCGGCCCACTCAAGCGCCGGGTGGTCGGACAGGGTCTCTCGTAATTTTCGAGCCAGCGCCGGGCTTGCCCCACCCGTGGAGATGGCCAGGGTCACCGGGTCTCGTTTTACGACCGACGGAGCGATGAAGGTACACAGGTCCGGGTCGTCCACCACGTTTAGCAGCACGCCCAGTCTTTCCGCTTCATCGTAGATTTCCCGATTCACGTGCCAAACGTTGGTAGCGGCCACGGCGATGAGGGCGCCTTCCAGGTCGCCGGGCTGGTACTTCCGCTCCAGCCACCGAACATGACCGTTTTGGGCGGCCCTTTGTATGCCCGCAGTCGCGTCGGGACTGATTATCGTGATTACTGCGCCGGCATCTCTGAAGCCCGCTATCTTACCCTGGGCGATGATGCCGCCGCCCAGGATTACGCATTTTTTTCCGGCCAGATTCAGAAACGTGGGATAGTAGTCGGGCATTTTCCCTTAGCTACCAAGGTGTTTTAAAAGTCCCTCCCCTTACCAAGGGGAGGCTAGGTGGGGTTACAATACCCCCTCTGAATCTCCCCCTTTCGAAGGGGGAGATTTTTGGTTTTTAAACCCAGTCTAAGACGGCTGGGACAATTCCGGGGCCGCCTCCTTTTCCCAAAACTCTTGGTAATCCTCCACAAAATATCTTACTCGGGTTTTCTTGTACTCCCGAGTACTGTACAAAAGTTGGTTCTCGGTGATGCCGGTAGCCTGGCTGATCTCCCTCTCCACCTCCTCGCATCCTTCCGTGGAGGTGGCATGAACCATGGTGAAATGGGTGTAGGGCCAATCGGGGAAGGTTGGCCGCTCGTAGCAATGGGTGACCGCCGGGTTTTCGGCCATCAGCATCCCCACCTCCTCCGAGCGTTCCGAAGGAACCTTCCAGACAATCATCGCATTGGACCGGAACCCGGAGCGCCGATGGTGGAGCACCGCGCTGTATCGCCGCATCAGCTTGCGCTCCTGAAATTCGGCCGCCAGTTGGAATAGCGCCTCAGTGCTGCTATCCAATCTCTCGGCCATGCCGTCAAAGGGTCGGGATACCAGAGGCAAATCCTCCTGAAGCTCCCTAATGGCAGCCTTGTCCGATTCGGAAATGGGAACCGCCTGATTCCAGGCGGGCCCGGCCGCCGTCGGACCCGGTGCCGTCTCCCCGGTGCCGTTGGACCCGGCGCCATCTGGATTGTAGTTGTGGGCGGCGCCCTTCTGTTTAACCATGTCAAAGTTGACGCCGATTTTGAAGAAGCGGATGGTTGGCATGACACGATGATCGAGGGCATTAGTTTCCCGGGCCATCCACTGTATGGTCCCTTCCAGGTCTCCATCGCCGGGGACCGCCAGCGTGAACCAGAGATTATAGTAAGACCCTTCTCTGGCGTAGTTATGGCTAACCCCAGGGTGACGGTTGATAAACAAGGCTCCCCGGTTTAGCTGGTCCGGGTCGTAGGCAAAAGCCACCAGGGTGGTTTGGTAACCCAGCCGGCGAGTGTCGAAGATAGCGCTGATCTGTCGCACCACGTTCTGGCTTTTCAAACTGCCGAGCCGCTCGATTACCTCAGACTCCGTGATGTCCAGCTGGCTCCCGAGCTCCCGGTAGGGCTGCTCGACCAAAGGAAACGCAGTTTGTATCGCATTCAAAAGCTTACGGTCTACCAGATCCATTCCTTCCATCCTCCATCTAACCGGCCTCCACCTGCCGGGCACTCACCGGAACATGTAGTCACGCGCTGGAGCTACGCCGATTATGGGCATCCACCACCCCCAGCAATACCCGGTCCGCCAGCTCCAGGATTTGACTCCGACTACGGGCGTTGGCGGTATCCATAACTATAGTGCGGAAGAATATCAACGCCTCGATGGTGTCCTTCAAGGCCACTCCCCGGTCCGCCATTTCCGAGCCGTATTCATGCCCCAGCATTAAGGACTCCTCCAGCGCTTCCTGCCGGCGCCGCCGCGGCGGACTATCCTGCAGTAACAACGAGAGCAGACGCCGCCCGAACAGCCGCATGCGGTCGCGGCCTTCCTCTTCCACACTCTGATACCAGGACTGGCTGGTCACATCCTCGTGGCTGAGCCGCCGGCGAATCCGGCGTAAAGCCGAGCCCTCGGCCCGCTCCCTGGAATCCGCCGTTTGAACCGGAGTGTTCTGTGCAGTCAGCTGCAGCACATCGTCGTGCCAAAACCGCCGGTGTCCGCCGGGAGTCCGATAGACCCGCACATTACCGTTGTCGGCCCACTGCCGCAGGGTAGCTTCGTTTACCTGCAGCAACCGGCTGGCCTGACCTAGGGAAAGCCAGCGGGATGGTTTGTCAGTCTGAAGCTCTACCATACAACTCTACGACAATTCCAAGGAAAACACTGCGATACAATCTATAAAAATCTTAAGAAATCTCTGCCATTTATGACGGATTTGAAATAACCCTTAAGAGGCTAGCATAGAGGGTAGCCGCCGTCAATGGAAAATCCATCATTAACTTCCGGCAAGGAGCGCTGACAAGGGTATAAAAATTTGGCGCTCGCGAATACCCCTTGAGATGAAGAATGTTGTCATTCCTCGCCTCCACCACGTTCAGGCTCGGGATCTAAGATTTCTCGGTCCCTCGAAATGACATGGCAATATGAGTCTTCAGCTACAATACACACCCCTGCCATCGGCAACAGGGAGATCTTTAACCCCTGTCTAAAGGAGCCTTAAATCGAAAATCCTCCCGGCGATTCCGGGAGGATTTGGCAAAATCCAGCCGGGCCAATGCGGCCAACGGCAACGGGTGATCAGGGAAACAGGGTTTCTCCGGTCTCCGCGTCGGCCACGGTGATGGCGCTGACCGGGCAATTCTCGGCGGCCTCCAGCACCTTCTCTTCCGGGTCTCCATCGGGGTTCACCACCATCGATTGCCGGTCCTCATTCAACGCGAAGGTATTGGCGGCGAAAATCTCGCAGGTCGCATTGCCGACACAAACATTTGTATCCACAGTTATCTTTAGCTTTCGGGGCATGTTACCTCCGATTTGGCCTTCGGTTGGAGCGTCTCAGGACAAGGATCGGGTCTTCCCATTCGGCATGCTAGGGCGTCTAATTAAGGTGCTCGGCCCGGCTAATTCCAGGAAACCGGCAGGGATTTCAGCGACCTGAAGGTTATGCTGGGCTGGTAGGACAGGTCTCTGGCGGGCACTTCCAGGTTGAGCCGGGGGAATCTCTCCACCAAGAGGCGGAGGGCTTCCTGTCCCTCCAGCCGGGCCAGGGTTGATCCCAGGCAATGATGGATGCCCGAACCGAACGCCACGTGGGGATTGGGATAGCGGGCTATGTCGAAGGTTTCCGGATTTGGGAAAACCTCCGGGTCCCGATTGGCCGAGGAGATAAACCAGCGCAATCGCTCATCCTTGCGGACCATCTTGCCACCGAGCTCCACGTCTTCGGAAGCAATCCGCTGAATGGAGCGAACCGGCGCGTCGTAGCGCAGGCACTCCTCCGTGGCCCGCACGGTGCGCCCGGTCGGGTCTTCCCGGAAAGACGCCAACTGATCCGGGTGCTGTATCAAGGCCAAGGTGCCGTTGCAAATCAGGTTTATAGTGGTTTCGTGGCCCGCCAGCAGCAGCAAAACGGCGTTGGCCAGCACCTCATCCCGGGTGTATATGCCCTTCTTCTCGCCGATGGCCAAGACCGAGAGCAGATCCTCTCCGGGGTTTTTCACCCGCTCCGCAACGATGGGAGAAAGGTATTCCAGCAGGCCCTTTATGCCGTCGGTAAGGGGTTGCATGCGGTTCAGTTCGCCGCGACCCAAGAAAAGCAGCTTCTCCGCCAACTCCCGAATAAACGCCCGGTCCTGGTTGGGCATACCCATCATCTGGGCGATCACCAGCAGCGGAAGGGGAATAGCGAAGTCTTTCATCGCGTCCATGCTTCCCCGTTCCTCAGCTTCGTCCAGCAGAGACTTTACCGCCTTCTGAACTATGGGACGCCACAGTTCCATCGCCTTGGGGTTGAAATAGCTGTGGACCACCATACGCATTTCGGTGTGCTCGGGACGGTCGTGCTGGATGAACCAATCGGAGAAGAACTCCCTCACGTACTGGTAGAGACCCAGGTCGGATTCATCGATCTCCGGATAGGGACCCCTGGGGTCCTTCTTCCACCACTCGGAGGAAAAGAACTCCGGATGCCTGGTCACCCAAACCAGGTCGGCATAACGGCTGACTACCCACAGCTCATATTTTTCGTTCCAGTGTACCGGGTCTTCATCCCTAAGCTGACTGAAATAGGTGTAGGGGTCGTTAACTACGGCAGGGGAAAAGAGGTCGTCGTTGATTGCGGTTACCATAGCTCCTCCAGGGCGACTCAAACTGTTTTCTGTTCTGTTGGAGACTCGATTGGAAGTTGTCACGGAACCCGTGACTGAGGGCAGCGAATGCTGCGCCGGAGGAATTTTCGGGATGGAACCCATATTACCCGGATGCCAATTCCAGGTCAATACGGGCGCTTCTAACGAAACAATTCATTATTTCGTAGCCGCGCTTCGGTAACTCTAGCCGGTAACGCCAGCCGAAAACAGTCGGGTCGGTCCAGCGATAGGGCAATCGCATCTCACACATGAACAGACAGTTTTCTCATTTACGAGCATAACCCCATTGTGGTGACGAGCACATCCCTTCCTGGTGAGCTTGTCGAACCATGAGCGGGGGGCGGGGGCTTGCGGCACCGCCCTTCGAGAGTTTCAGGCGAGAGTCCCACGACGAAGGTCAGTCGCCGGCTTGTACCATGAGCCATAGCCGGGGACCAAGATGCGATTGCCCTCAGTTCCACAGCAACGCAGATGCTCAAACGATGCGCCAACTATGTCCTTTATGGCATAATGACGTCTGGTAGAGGAAAGGATCAACCGAAAACTCACCCTAAACCAGAGCCAAGGTGGGCCACACATATTGACATACCCAAACTCTTCGGGTTTCACCTGGGTATTATTTTAGATTACTTGAAAATCAGGCCAGCGCCGGTAGACAAACTAGACCGGAACCCCTCGCGGGAGAATGCATGTTTGACAAGATCCAGCACATAGGTTATCTGGTCCGCGACCTGGACGCCGCCGTGGCCTGGTACGCCAAGGGCTTCGGTGGTGAAAACGCCGGAAGCAGCACCCTGCCGGCGGGGGGCATTATCCCCAGCGGCGGGCGCAATGCCTTTGTTCACTTTGGCAAAGTGGAAGTGGA
>JADFQT010000168.1 GCA_022561675.1 Chloroflexota bacterium | reverse complement strand
TAACCGGTTCCTACACCATACCTTTCCTGATCGCGGGCTCATTACTTTTTCCGGCGGCGATCTCCGCCTTCACCATCAAAGAGCGCAAGTATTCCATGCGCTACCAGGCCGCGCCCGCGGTTGCGGCCGCCTCGGCGGACTGAACCGACATGCCCTGGACGATGATTCTCTCGGTGCCTGGGCACCACGGTGAGGCGGCGGACCCGGAGTTGCTGGTCTGGATCAAGCAACTCTTGGACCAGGTGCTGGGCTCGGCTGACTGGGTGGTCGTCGCCATTGTGGGCCTGGCGTTGGTGGCCTGCCCCATCGGACTGGTCTTGTTCTACCTAGCCCAGATGCGGCGTGACCGGTCCGACGCCTACCAGGCCACCGACGATGGAGCATGATCCCCTAGTTTTGCGTCCGGCCTTGGACTTTAGCCAAAAATTTCAATGGGATAGACCTCTTGCCCTTTTTTTGGCTCCCGTAGGTGAAATGTCCGGAGAATGACTTTCCGCTCATTCGATGGCCTCTGCTACGAAGACCGGGATGACACGATCGGTTTTGTCTTGGTACTCTTGATAAGGGGGGTATGCTTCTACCGCGAGAGCCCAGAGTCGTTGTCTCTCGATCGAATCTGCTACCTCTCGAACTCGCATGGAATAGACTTCGGTCTTGTCGCGAATCTCAACATTCGGCTCCATCTTCAAATTGTGATACCAAAACGGATGTTTTGGCGCCCCACCCTGAGATGCCACAAGGATATAGCTCTTTCCATCCACGACTCTCATCAACGGGGTCTTACGGATCGAACCCGTTTTCCGGCCTCGATTTGTCACAATGATGACTGGCAGACCCGTGTCCCTCAGGGTTAAACCGTCGGTGCCTCCGCTTCCTTCATATAGCTCAACTTGCTCTGCCACCCATTCCCTGGGACTAGGTAGGTATTCGCTCATGGTTACCTCTCTCGCTTCTAGTCTACGCAGCCAATTGTAAACAAGCGGGCCGACTAATGCCAACATGGCCTGGCTGCCATTGTAGGAGCACCTCCCGGTCAGGGAAGTCGTCATCCCCACGGGAGCGGAATTATCCTGCAAATCGGGTACCGATTGACATGCCGAGGGTGCAATCTTATAGTTCGAGCCCTGCCAGAATGCTGGATGTTCAGGAAGTCGGCCTGATCTGGGGAATCCCGGCTTACACTACCGACCAAACTTGACCCAGGGCGGGAAAGGATATGGGCTGGTCCAAACACCACAAAAACGGGCTGATATACTACTCGCCCCAGGATTGTTACCAGGGGTATACCCTGGTTACCCCCACCGGCGGCAACTTCGCCAACTTGATCGACATGGAAGGCCGAGTCTGCCACCAATGGCAGTCTGAAGAGGGCATCGGCTATGCCTACATGTTGCCCGATGGTCACTTGCTCCTTCGCAGTGGCGGCGCCCGGCAGGGCGGACAGCGAGTCGAGGGCGGAGCCCAGTCTGGAGCAATCAGGGAGCTCGATTGGGAAGGCAACGTGGTCTGGGAATACCGCAATCCCATGATCCACCACGACTTCGAGCGACTGCCCAACGGGAATACGCTGGTGCTGCTCTTCGAGCCCCTTGCGGAGGATTTGGTGGCCCGAATCAAAGGCGGCTCCCATTCCGGAAACGGAGACGGGGAAATGCTGGGCGACCTGGTTCAGGAAGTTACCCCCTCCGGTGAAATAGTTTATTCCTGGCGGTCCTGGAATCATTTGGACCCCGAGGATGACGTCATCTGCCAGCTGGAAAACCGGGAGGAGTGGACCCACCAGAACGCCCTTAATGTAACCTCCGATGGCGACCTGCTGATAAGCTTTCGGCGCACCGATACGGTAGGCATCGTCGATAAGGAAACCGGGGCCTTCAGATGGAAGTGGGGGCCGGGAGTAATCTCCCACCAACACCATCCTACCTACTTGGATAACGGGCACGTACTCCTCTTCGACAACGGCTGTCATCGGCCCGGGCCCACCTTCTCCCGGGTGATAGAAGTGGACCCAACCACCAGCGAAATTGTTTGGGAATATCAGGGCGATCCCTCCATCTCCTTTTACAGCTACCATATCAGCGGAGCCGAGCGTCTGGCCAACGGCAATACTCTTATCTGCGAAGGTGCTCCTGGCCGGATTTTCGAGGTCACTCCGGATCAGGAAATCGTGTGGGAGTACATCAATCCAATGCCCGGCAGGACCGTAGCCCGGGGTATGCCCAACACCCCGGTGTCGGTGTTTCGTGCCCACCGCTACGGGCCGAATCATCCGGGTTTACAAGGAAAAGAGTTGGACCCGGGCCATTACGCCGAGTTGAATCAGCAGTACTCTGGAGGGTAGCGAGTGGGGTCAGGGTTGGTTGTCACAGGTCATGCTGGCGGTGGTGGGAACCCCATTTCAAAATAAGTATTTTTCTCGGTAAACCTTAGGCAGATCAGTATTCTTCGGAGAACTTATTTATGCGACAGACCGGTTTGACCCTTTACGAACCTGAAAAGGCCTACCACGGCTATACCCTCCTATCTCCCATGGAAGGAACCGACACCTACCTGCTCGACATGCGGGGTAATATAGTCCACCGATGGCGACTGGAGTACCGTCCCGGCGATTACGGTTACCTGCTGGAGAACGGCAACCTGTTGGTTTCCGGCCGCACCAATAAAGGCCCGGTAACTTTCGGCGGACGCAGCGGCGTGGTCATGGAGCTGGACTGGCAGGGAAACAAGGTGTGGGAATACGTGGAAGACACCCTGCACCACGACTTTTGCCGAATGGACAATGGCAACACCATGGTCCTGGGATGGGAAGCGGTCCCCCCGGAAATAGCCCGGCAGGTCAAAGGGGGTATACCGGACACCGACGAGGAGCGTACCCTCTGGTCGGACTACTTCAAGGAAATCACACCCGGCGGCCAGGCGGTGTGGGAATGGCACCATTACCAGCATTTGGACCCGGAAAAAGACGCGATCTGTCCGATTCACCACCGGGATGAATGGAGCCACACCAATACCTGCCAGGTGCTGCCCGACGGCAACATAATGACCAGTTTCCGGATTTTGGACACGGTGGGCATCATCGACAAGGCCAGCGGCGATTTCAACTGGAAATGGGGCCGCGGAGAATTGGGCCATCCGCATGACCCAAACCTGCTGGACAACGGCAATGTTCTCCTCTTCGACAACGGCTGGCATACCGTGACTGCCCCCAGCCCCGGTTCCAGGATCCTGGAGGTGAACCCCAAGACCAATGAAATCGAGTGGGAATACAAGACCCAGCCGCCCTGGCTGTTCTTCAGCTCCTTCATCAGCGGGGCCCAGCGCCAGCCCAACGGCAACACGCTCATATGCGAGGGCATGACCGGAAGGCTGTTTGAGGTTACCCGCGACGGCGAGATGGTCTGGGAGTATACCAATCCCTTCTACGGCCAGGATGAACGCTATGGCTACGTGAACCGAGTGTTCCGAACTTACCGGTACGGACCCGACTTTCCCGGATTTCGTGGCAAGGACCTGGACCCGGGGAGATATGACTGGTTGAACCGTTTGTACCAATAGGCAGCTGCCCAGTCCGGAGTCAAAGAGTGAAGCACTTGGGGAGAGAGCCCAGTGCATGGCCGCGAAACGCCTCCCGCGATCCGGGCCAGATTTCGAGTGTATCCAACCCGTGCTAGCATTTCTTTGGCAGATTCGTCCTATAAAAATAGGTGAGCACCGTGTAGGAACAGGTTGCGCCGCAATAGGGCCGTCATGGCAAAACAAGACCCACAGCCAGGTCAGGCCCAACCGCGTTATGTCAAGTCTGCTATCTCATTCTCCCACCAAGTTTCAAAAAGGACCAATTTTTGCTCCCCTGCCAGCCAGCCACTACCACCGAGATAACGCAGGAATCCAACCCCAGCAGATTGGAACTTGTAACCCGCTCGCACCATAATTACAATTGCTTCCGTCGGGAATCGACAAAGCCTAAGGCATGGCCGGTGGAACCAGGACATGGTCGAGTCGCAGCCCCACCCTATCCAAGGACCCAGTCCCCGTCCAACCAGGGGTGGGTTCGTCGGGCGACAGCGGGAGATGGACGCGCTGAAGGCGGCCCTGGACGAAACCCTGGCTGGCCGGGGTCGTCTGGTCATGCTGGTAGGAGAGCCCGGCATTGGCAAGACCCGCACCGCCCAGGAGCTGGCTTCCCGCGCCGAGGCTCAGGGTGCTTTAGTGCTGTGGGGTCGGTGTGTGGACGAAGGAGGGGCGCCGCCTTACTGGCCCTGGGTGCAGTCCCTTCGTTCCTGCATCCAGGCAAGAGAGCCTGACCAACTGCAGCAGGAGATGGGCCCGGGGGCCGCCGATATTGCTGAGATCCTCCCCGAAGTCCGGCTAAAACTCCCCGACTTGCAGTCGCCTCCTGCCCTGGACCCCGAGCAGGCCCGCTTCCGCCTCTTCGACTCCATCACGACATTTCTCAGGAACACTACCCAGACCCAGCCCATAATGCTTGTCCTGGACGACCTTCACTGGGCCGACCGAGCCTCTCTGATGTTGTTGCAGTTCCTGGGCAGGGAGATTGGAGAGAGCCGCCTCCTGATCGTTGGGACTTATCGAGACGTGGAGTTGTCCCACCAGCACCCGCTATCGGAGATGCTGGCCCAGCTAACCAGGGAGCCGGTGTTCCAACGGGAGTTGCTTGGCGGCTTGAGCCAGGAAGATACGGGACGATTTATCGAGGCCGCAACGGGTAGCCGGCCCCCCCAAGAGCTAATAGACACCATTCACGGCCACACCGAAGGTAACCCCTTCTTTATGACGGAAGTGGTCCGGCTTCTATCCGAACAAAATAGATTGACAACGGAAGGAACGCAGGAGTTCTCGAGCATCAGCCTACCCGAAGGAGTGCGCGAGGTAATAGCCCAACGCCTTAACCGGCTATCGGAGCAATGCCATCAGACTCTTGTCACCGCCTCCATAATTGGGCGGGAATTTGAGTTCCAGCTGCTCAGCCAGTTAAACCGGGAAGTTTCCGAGGAGCAACTGCTCGAGGTGCTGGACGAGGCGCTGGCAGCCCGCTTGATAGAGGAGCTAGTCGGGATTACCGAGGGGTACCAGTTCAGTCATGCCATGATTCAAGAAACGCTAGCTGGCGAGCTATCTGCCGCCCGGCGAGTGAGGCTCCATGCCCGTATCGGCGATGCTATGGAGGAGCTATATGCCGGCAGTCTCGAATCCCACGCATCGGAGCTGGCCCATCATTTTGCCGAGGCTGAGCCCGTGCTTGGTCCGGACAAGGTGGTGCGCTACTCCCTGCTGGCCGGGGAGCAGGCCTTGGCCGCCTACGCCTGGGAAGGGGCCCAGTCCCACTTCCAACGGGGGCTGGAGGCCAAGGCAACGGAGCCCATGGATGCCGACACCGCAGCATTGCTGTTTGGTCTTGGGCGGGCCAAGGTGGCTACTCTTGCAACATATCAAGTACAGGATGTAAAGGACGTGTTGCAAATCCTAACTCGTGCATTGGACTTCTACGTCGAGGCAGGAGACGCACGCGGAGCTGTCGCCATCGCCCAGAGCCCATTCCTAGCCCGCATTTATTCGTCCTCGCCTGAGGCCGCCCAATTACTTGCCCGAGCCTTTGTATTAGTGCCGGCCGATTCCCATGAGGCAGGTAGCCTTCTCACCCGCTACGTAGCAACGTTGGGAATGCAAGAGGCAGATTACTCCCGGGCCATGGAGGCCTATAGTCAAGGTCTGGCAATCGCCCGGAGGGCGCAGGATACCACGCTGGAGATGGCCACGACGGCCCAAGCTGCTCAAGTGGACCGCTTCCATCTTCACCCTAGACGGGGCCTAGAGAAAAGTCTACGTGCTATTGAGTTGGCTAGTCTAGTTGATGACCCCATCGCAGAGA
>JADFQT010000004.1 GCA_022561675.1 Chloroflexota bacterium | reverse complement strand
GTTTCGGGACGCCCGGGTTACCACCATCTACGAAGGCACCTCGGAGGTGCAACGCCTGCTGATCGCTCGGCAGGTGCTGGCCCAGTATCCCCTTTAGGGGGGCGTCTGAGGAAATGTGCTACGCCTTGCCAAGGCTCATGGGATAGGTAATTTTTGACGATCGCAGACATACCTCAGCATGAAGAATGATGTCATTCCGAGCCGGAACGTAGTTGAGGCGAGGAATCTAAGATTTCTCGGTCGCATAGCTCCCTCGAAATGACATGGTGATTGGATATTCAGCTACACTACATACCCCTACATCCCTGTCAGCTTGCTAAGGGGGAGACCAACTGTTAAGTACACCCTTTAACCGGAGAGCATGAGGACAATAAAACATGCCTGAAAACTATGAATGAGGTCTGCACCGTCAACCACATCGACCATGTGGCCATTGCTGTGAGGGACATCAACGCCGCCTTGGAGTTCTTCCAGACGATTTTCGATGCCCCGCCGTCGGAGATTTCGGTCATGCCGGAGCACGGCGTGAAGGCCAGCCTGATCCAGATAGGCCAGACCCGCATAGAAATTCTGGAGGCCCTGGATCCCGACAATCCGGTGGGGCGCTTCGTCCAGAATAAAGGTGAGGGCCTGCATCACCTGGCTCTCAACGTCAGCGGACTGCAGGATAAGCTGAACTTCCTGAGTGCCCAGGGGCTACAGCTGATCGATAAGGAGCCACGGGAGGGCCTGTCCGGCAGCGTCGCCTTCGTCCATCCCCGTTCCGTCTTCGGAGTGTTGACCGAGTTAGTGGAAAATAACGGCTAGGTAACTATCTCAAACCGGCTCGAACTCCCGCGCGAGTAGGCTCTCTGTTGGAGTAATCTTTGGCAGCCCACCTGCTTTATGGGGATAGCTTTCTAGTATCCCGGGCCCTGCGAGACCTGGAAGCCGAGAACGGTGCCGCCGACCTGCTGGAGGCCAACACCCACCGTCTGGCTGGAGCTCAGGTCAAACCGGCCGAGCTGCTCAGCGTTTGTCTAGCTCTTCCCTTCATGGATTCCTGCCGCCTGGTAGTAATTGATGGTCTCCTGGTGCTGGGCGAGAGGCAGTCCAGCCGCGGCCGAGCCGGAGGTAGAACATCTACCGGGGGTAGAACGCCCGGCGGCAGCGGAAATATGCTTGCGGAATGGCAGGCTTGGGCCGAGAATATTCCTGGAATGCCGGAAACCACCCTGCTAATCTTCAAAGATGGTCCCTTGGCCGACACCAACCCCCTCCTCCGGTCCTTGCTCAAGGCGGCACAGTCTCATCATCTGACCGCTCCCAGCGGCGAGGGGCTGGCTCGCTGGATCAAAACCACCGCCGGCGACAAGGGAACCGGAATCAGCCCGGCAGCCATCAAATCCCTCATGGATCTGATCGGCAACGACCTCTGGACGCTGGACCAGGAGTTGGAGAAGCTGGCCCTTTACGCCAGCGGGCGCAACATTGAACAGGATGATGTGCGCCAGATGGTTTCCCAGGCGAAGGAGGCCAATATCTTCAGCGCCGTGGACGCCATGATTGACGGGCGGCCCGGTGTCGCCCTGGATTTACTGCGCCAGCTGAGAGAGGACGGCCGGGAGGCTCCCTACATTATCGGCATGATTGGCCGGCAGCTCCGCCTGATGGCCCTGGCTCGCGACCTGACGGAGCGGGGCGTTCCCCAGGGGGAAATGGGGAAGCGCCTGGGAGTGCCATCTCAGTATGCGGTACGAAAAACGGTGGAGCAGGCCCGGCGCCACTCCGGGGAGGACCTGAGCTGGAGGTACCGGCGCCTCCTCGATACCGACCTGGCCATCAAGCGAGGACGGCTCAATCCAGACATGGCTCTGGAATTGCTGGTAGCGGAACTGGCCGGCGGTTAGGCCATGCATCTGCTCCATCCCGACAAAAGCTAGCAGAAACCGGGATTCAAACTTATGCCAAGATGAACCCCGCAAGGGTACGCATGGCGGCCCATGTACATCCCATCTTGCCTTTGCGATAGGCATTGGGACGAGACGGCAGGGCAGCCCCTCCAGCCCGGCTGTACGTAGTAATAACCCAGGGAGACTAATCCAGCGCCAGCACGGGGTTGTAGCAGGCGACCCGATGTCCCGATCCTATATCCTCCAAGAAGGGACGGCGGTCCAACCGGCACTTGGCTGTCGCCTTTTGGCAGCGGGGCAGGAAGGGGCATTGCTCCGGCAGGTTGATCATGTCCGGCGGCACGCCCGGCAAGGGAGCCAGCTTCTTATCCACGTCATCCAGGCGGGGTAGCGCCTGTAGCAGCGCCCAGGTGTAAGGATGGCGCGGTTCTTTGAACAGCGGAATTACCTCCGCCGATTCAGCGAGGGTGCCGGCGTAGAGAACTCCCACCTCGTCCGCCATATGGGCCACTATGCCCATATCGTGGGTGATCAGCAGAATTGCGGAATGCAGGTCCTTGCATAGACTCTTCAACCGCTCCAGTATCTCGGCTTGCAGGGTCACGTCCAGCCCTGAAGTGGCTTCATCGGCAATCAGTAACCGTGGTCTCAATACCAGGGCGATGGCCAGCATTACCCGCTGGCACATCCCGCCACTGAGGCTGAAGGGATACTCCTTCATGATCCGTTGGGGTTCAGGCAGCCCCAACTCCCGTAGTATCTCCAGACACATAGTGGTGGCCACCCGGGTCGGGATATCCTGATGGGCCAGAATGACCTCCTCGAGCTGGGAGCCCACGGTCTGGACCGGGTTTAGCGCCGCTTGAGCATCCTGGAAGACCAGGGAGATCTCCTTGCCTCGAATTCTCCGCAGATGGCCGGTTCCGGCGCGAAGCAGGTCCACGCCGTCGAAGAGGACCCGCCCGGCCGGGACAGAGGCATTTTGGGGAAGGAGGCCCATGATAGCTAGGGCCAGGGTACTCTTGCCCGCCCCGCTCTCTCCCACCAGACAGAAAATCTGATCTTCCTCCTGCACAAAACTAACCCCGTTCAACGCCTTGACTTGCCCGGCGGAAGTCTCAAAGTGCACGTGCAGGTTTTCTACTTTCAATATTTCGGCCATCATAGGCCTCCCAAAATTTCACATCTTGGCAACATCGGGCCGTGAGAAACCCACCACCCATTGGCGAGCAGCACCCGGCCTGGTCAGCTAACCAGACGCGCTGCCTTGAAATTTATTCCTGGTTGTTATCCTTTTACACGATTTCAAGACTACGGCAATGCAACGGCTTCGAATCGCCCCATCCGCAGTTCCTGAATCAAATCCTCCAGGTTGCTGATTTTACTCTGAAACCTGGTCGCCGCCGAACCCATTTGTTCCAACCTGTGCGCATCGCTGCCGCCGGACACGTGGAGACTCAATCTAGACGCCAGGTCCTGGGAAAACAGGTTCTCCGCCGGTTTGCCCCGACCATTGACACCCTCAACGGCATCACAGACACAGAAAAACTGGTCACCGGCAGCCCGGTCCAGCATCCCCCTTCGGGCTTCCGGGTCTCCAGCAGCTTCGGGCAAAAACCGTCGGCGGTAGGGATGAGCGCCAATGATAACCCCGTTCACCTGGTCGACTCTTGCGCGCAAGACTGCCGGCTTGTGCATTCCAAACTCGTACCGGTCTAGCCCGAAAACCAGCACATGCCCGCCGTCGGTGTTGAGCTCCGTGCCACCCAACACCAGGAAGCCATGCCGGCGCGACAGAGTGCGGATTTCTTCTTCAGACCAGAAAGCGTCGTGCTCGGTTAAGCAAACCCCGTCCAGTCCCCGAGCTTTGGCGGCCTCTACCAACTCATCTACGCTCATGAAGCTATCATCGGATTGGGGATAGCTATGAGTGTGCAAATCAATCAGCAAAGGCAGTAATCAATTCCCGCAGTAGCCAATTCCCAAGGATATTCGCTCCCAAGTCTGGGCAGGCATCCCAGCCGGAGGTCCTAGATATGATACCAGAGTCCACAAATCATGGGAAATTGACCGGCCCGTAATCCGAGAGGGTGCTTAAAATTGCCCTTTGCCTAATAGCGAATACCATTTCTATATGAAGGGGGCGTGTTTGGGCAAGGTAGGGGCGCACTGCCGTGCGCCCCTACTGAATCACTCAGGCCTTTCAAGCAACTTTTCGGCAGACTTGGTGGTAGTTATAAATTCAGGGCTCAATAATTGGGGATGACCAGGCCTTCTTCTTCCAAGACCTCCATTACCTGGGCCGATTTCTGAACTCCGATTCGCAAGCGGCGCTCCAAGAAAGAGGAGGACAGGCGGGGATTGCGGATGGCCAGTTCCCGGGCGCTGTCCAGGATGCGATCATCCACCTCGTCCTGGTCATCCGGCAGGTCATCGGGCTCTTCCAGGGAGATCACCGGCAGGGGTGGACCTTTCTGCTGCAGCCAGAACTCCACCACCCGATCTATCTCTTCATCGTAGACCAGGGCTCCCTGTACCCGTCTCGGTTTGGGAGAATCGTTGTTCAGCAGGAGCATGTCCCCCTTGCCCAGCAGCTTCTCGGCCCCGACCGTATCCAGAATCACCCGGGAATCCACCTGGGAAGCCACGGCGAAGGCCACCCGAGCCGGCACATTGGCCTTGAGGAGGCCGGTAACTACGTTCACCGATGGCCTCTGGGTTGCCAGGACCAGGTGAATACCGACGGCCCGGCCCAGCTGGGCCAGCCGGACCAGGTTTTGTTCCATCTCGAATCCGCCCGTCATCATCAAGTCGGCCAGCTCGTCGACGATAAGGACCAGGTACGGCATCGGCTCTTTGGCTTTGGCGTTGTACCCAGAGATGTTGCGGGTTCCAATCTCCTCCATCAGCTTGTAACGCCGCAGCATTTCAGCTATCAAGGCACGCAGGGTGGGATTGACCTCTTCCACGTCCACTATTACTGGTGAGATCAAGTGAGGAATCCCGTTAAATGGGGTAAGCTCAACCCTTTTCGGGTCCACCATCACTATCCTGAGCTGATCCGGCGGCTTGGTGAAAAGCAAAGATGCCACTATCGAGTTGAGACAGACGCTCTTGCCGCTGCCGGTGGCTCCGGCGATGAGCAAATGGGGCAGGGAGACCAGGTCGGTCACCACCGGGTTGCCTCCGGTATCCTCACCCAAGGCGATGGGGAGGCCGCCCTTGGAGCTGATTTTGCGAAAGTCCGGAACGTCCATCAGGCTTCTCAAGGCTACCTCAGCCGGGAAGGGAGCCGGCACCTCCAGGCCAACCAGCGCCTCTCCGGGGACCGGAGCTTCAATGCGCAAATCTGGGGTTTTTAGAGCCAAAGCCAAATCTTTTTCCCGGGCCAGGATGCTTTGAACCTTGATCTTACTGCCCTCTAAGACGTCATCCTTGCCCGCTTCGCCTCTCCTTTGCTGCCAGCCCGGCACCAGCCCGAAACGGACAACGCGGGGCCCGGCTTTGATGTCCTTTACCTCAACCATCACTCCGTGATCGGCCAGGGTGCTCTCGATGAGTTTAGCCATCTGCAGCAGCGGCGCTTGCGAAATGGTGCGGGGCTGAGCCGGAATCAGCAGGTTTAACGGAGGCAGCTTCCACTTGGACTTGGCCGCGTTGAAGGCAACTGCCTTGGCCGGTTGGGCATCATTTACCGCCGTCCGAGGCTCGACTTCTCCCCCGCCAGAAACATCGCTGCCAGAAACATCGGCCGGTTGCCGGAAGCCATCCGGCCCCGCTTCATCGGAAGTCCAGGGGGGCGGGTCCTCCGCCTCAGAGTAGCCCGCCCTGGTTCCAACAGGCAGCATGAGGCGAAAGCTCAATCGCCGTAGGCGTCGCCGCAGGAAACGGTAATTCAGAATAGCCCTAATCCGGCGGACCAGGTATTTGGCGAGAAGATAAAACCTCAGCCCCACGTACCTTCCGCCGACTTTGAGGGCCCGGAAGAGACCGCTCAAGGCTAGCAGGTAGAGGTTTCCCACCCTTTTGGGGTAGAGGATCAGCGGCGCCAACAAGACCAGGGCCACGGCCCGAAGTATACCCAGCGGGAGATAACCCCCGCCGATCTCCCGACCCCATCTGCCCCCCAGGCTGACCGCCGCCAACATGCCGTTGGGGCCGCGGAAATAGGAAAGGATGCCCACCACAATGGCCGCCAGGACCGCAGCCAGAATCCACCATCGCCAGTATCCCGCCAGCATTTTGGGACGATAGCGCAGCGTGAGCAGCGCCGCGACACCCAGGGCCCCCACGGGAACCCAACCAAAGCCCAGGCTGTTTACGGCCCAATGGCGGATGGCCTCCGAGAACCCGAAGCCCAGGCCTGCCACCAGGGCTACCACGATCAGCAATATGGTGGCATCGAAGGTGGTGCTGGTCTTGGACCGCCCACCGGATCTACGCACCGGAGAAGGGGCGCGACGTATCTGGGGTGTGGAACGGGCCATGGCGACCTCCAGAATTCCCTCCCCCCAGCCGGAACGGTCGATGAAGATCCTGAATTGGGCTGAGGAGTTAAAGGCGGGCGGCAGGTCCGGCGTCAGGTCCAGGCGTCAGGTCAAATGGATGAAAAGGGGCGCCTAGGGATGGGGGGCCAGCGCAGTTGAGATACGGCCGGACTATCGCTCTAAAACTATAGACATAATGATAGGCCGTCGGTGGGATTCGCTGAATAGGAATTTGCGGGCAATTTCTCTAATTTTGGCCTTGAGCTGCTCCGGGTCTCCGGCAGGCACCGGCTCCGTCGCCAGCATCTGCTCCAGATGGCCGCTCAGCTTTTGAAACAACTCCGAGGTCTCCGCGGGCGCCATGAACCCGCTGGCAAGAATTTTTGGCTCATCGAGGACCTGCCCCTTTCCCCGGTCGATGGTCACCACGACCGCGACCATCCCGTCCCGCGACAAAAACCTGCGGTCGCGGAGCACCTGGCTCTGGGTATCGTGGGTCGTGAGGCCGTCGATGTAGATTGGTCCGGCAGACACGGCGTCCACCACCTTGCCGCCTTCCTCGGTTATCTCCAACACATCGCCGTCTTCCAGCACGAAAATGCCCTCTTCAGCCACCCCCAAATCCCCTGCCAAGCGGGCATGGGCCACCAAATGCCGGTATTCACCATGAATCGGAATAAAATATTTGGGCCGGATCAGGCTGATCATCATCTTCAGCTCTTCCCGGCTGGCGTGGCCGTGGACATGGACCAGAGCAATTTTGTCGTAGAGGACCTTCGCCCCCTGGCGAAGCAGGTTGCCGATGGTGCGGCTTACCAGAAGCTCGTTGCCGGGGATGGGAGTGGCGGAGATGATCACCGTATCCCCCGCGATTATTTTTACGTCGCGGTGCTCCTGATTGGCAATACGCACCAGAGCCGAGGTAGGCTCCCCCTGGCTTCCGGTGGTCACGAACACTATCTCTTCCGGAGGTATTCCCCGGGACTGATTAATCGACACCAGGGTACCGGGAGGGATATCCAGGTATCCCATTTCCTCCGCCATGTGAACATTGTCCACCATGCTGCGACCCACGATGCAAACCTTGCGCTGGTGGTGGACGGCTGCCTGGATTACCTGCTGCACTCGGGATATCAACGAGGCGAAGGTGGCCACCATAACCCGTCCGGAGGCATCCCCGATGGCCCGGTCCAGCGCATCTCCCAGCACCTGCTCGGATGGTGTGAAGCCCTCCACCTCCGCGTAGGTCGAATCGGAACACAACAGCAGCACCCCATGAGCGCCGTATCCGGCCAACGCCGCCAGGTCCATGGTTTTGCCGTCTACCGGCGTGTGGTCGATTTTAAAGTCGCCAGTGTGTATCACCGTGCCGAGAGGGGTTTCGATGGCCATGCCCATGGCGTCGGGAATGCTGTGACAGACTCGAAACCAGGTGACTTGAAAGCTGTCGCCGAAATCGTATCGCACCCCCGGCTCTATGGCGTGAGCCTGGGCGCCCCGGGAGGCCCGGTGCTCCTTGAGTTTGACGGAAATCAGTCCGTGGGCCAGCTGAGGCGCGTAAACCGGCACGTCCAGGTCGGGCAAAACGAAGGGCAGTGCACCTATGTGATCTTCATGGCCGTGGGTTATGAGGATGGCGCGGACTCGTTCAGCATTGGCCCGCAAGTAGGAGGTATCTGGGATAACCAGGTCCACCCCCAGCATCTCTTCGGTTGGAAACTGTACCCCACAGTCGACAACGATGATGTCGTCGCCGCACTCCAGGGCCATCATGTTCTTCCCGATTTCCCCCAGTCCGCCCAGGGGTATGACCCGCAAACTAGTATTCAATTTTCCGACTTACCGCTCCAATATAGAGACTCAGTTGGGTGATTTTCTCCCCGTCCGGACTATCGACGGACCAGGCAACGGAACAGGGCCTGATCAGCGGCGATTCATGAGAATCTTCAGAAGAGGGCCAGCTGCTCTGGAGGAGGGGCTTCCTCCATAACGGGCGGCATGACCGGTTCCGGCAATTGGCGGAGTCTTTCCCGGAGTCCTTCCAGGACACCGGGTATGGCCCTGAAATCTTCCATGATAGTGGCACGGTGTTCCTGGCGATGTAAAGCCGCCGCGGGATGCATTATCGGAAAAATAGAGCGTCCGTCTCTTTGTCGAACTCGACCCCTGGCCCGGCTGATACTTTCCCCAGGGAAGAAGCGGGTAAGGGAAAAGCGTCCCAGGGTTACTATGAGCAAGGGATCCACCAACTCTATTTGCCGCTCCAAGTATTTGGAGCAGGCTGACAACTCTTCCGGAAGGGGATCCCGGTTTTGGGGCGGCCGGCACTTGACCATGTTGGCGATGAAAACCTGTTCCCGCTTCAGTCCAATGGAGGCTAGCAGTTCTTCCAAAAATTGGCCCGCTGGGCCAACGAAGGGCCTGCCCAGCCGGTCCTCATGGAAGCCGGGGCCTTCCCCAATAAGCATGATCTCGGCGTCCTGGGCCCCCTCGCCCGGAACGGCGTTGGTACGGCCCAGGTGCAAGGAACAGTCGGTGCAGGTGGTGATGAGGCGGGCTACTTCTACCAGGCTTTCCATGACACCTCCCCTCTGCCCATCTAAGCTGCTGGAGCTGCGTGGTGAATCGCCAACTCAGGTTGGTCGAATTCTCGCCGGCCAAACAACATCTTGCTCGGTCGGGCGGGAAAAGCCTGACGTTGCTCACCTGGCTGTAATCGCATCCTTCAACTGGAACATCCCACGCCAAGAAGGCTTTTTACGGCGGCTGATTTGCTTGGTTCCTACTGCTGGTCCTCGATTCCCAGGTTCTTCAAATAAACCACGGCGTCATTGAGCGTATGCATTTCCCCCGCATCTTCGTCGGAGATCTCCACCGGCCGATCATCGGTCGAGAATTCCTCTTCCAGGGCCATAATCAACTCGACCAGGTCCAGGGAGTCGGCGTTCAGGTCTTCGGCAAAAGAAGCAACCTCAGAAACATCGCTTTCATCGACATCCAGCTTATCTACAACTATGGTCTTTACTCGGTCGTAAACGGTGGGCAAACCTTCATCTCCCTTCAGGCACCGGATGGCGCCAACTCCCCCATTTCCAGGTCGGCCATTACCGACCCCAGAACACCATTGATAAACCTGGCGGAGCTATCACTGCCAAAGGTCTTGGCCAGTTCCACTGCCTCGTTGATCGCTGTCTTATTAGGGGTTTCCTTATGGTGCTTGAGTTCAAACAACGCGATGCGCAGAATATTCCGGTCGACCGCCGGCAACTGAGCCACCGGCCAAGCGGGGGCGTAATGCAGGATTGTCTGGTCCAGCTCCGCCTTTCGGTCATCGATGCCAGCCAATAACTCCTTGGCGAAAGCCTGATATTTGGCGGGAAGAGGATCTTCTTCCAGCAACCAATCCAAAGAGATTTCAGTTTGGCTGCCCTTCATGTCTCCCGCGAAGAGAGACTGGAGGGCCAACGTGCGCGCCCTCCTTCGTAATGATGTAGTGTTTCCTTGGGTCATTGACCTCGCTACCTTACACCGGAGAGGCTAGGCAACTTCCTCGGATAATTCGGATAATTTCCGTATCGATTCTGGGTCCGACAAGGTGATTGCCTGCACTTCCCGGTCGATGCGCCGGATCAGGCTGGCCAGCACCCGGGCCGGACCAAACTCCACAAACTGAGATACGCCGGTTCCAACCATGTATCTTACCGAACTCTTCCATTGCACGCAGTGGCACAACCCGTGTACCAGTTCCTCCCTCACTTCCGCTGCAGTAGTCAAAGGCAGACCGTTGGAGTTGGCAATAACGGGAACCTGGGGATTCTGGAAGTCCAAGGACGCAACGGCCTGTCCCAACCCCTCTTGAGCCTGATACATCAATGACGAGTGAAAAGCGCCGCTAACCGGAAGAGGAACGGTCTTCTTAGCTCCCTGGGCAGAGGCTAAGTCCATGGCCCGGGCTACGGCGATTTTGTCGCCGCTGACCACGATCTGGTCGTCGGAATTGATGTTGGCCATCTCTACGCCGGTTTCCGCGCAGATGTACTCCAGGGCAAACTCGTCCAGCCCAATAATGGCAGCCATACCGCCAGGACGTTCTACTCCAGCCTGGTGCATCAACCGTCCTCGCTCCCGGACCAAACGCACGCCCGCCGAGAAGCTCAATACCCCGGAAACCACCAGGGAGGTGTACTCTCCCAAGCTATGTCCGGCCACGGAGGAAGGGAGAGACGCCGAGGAACCGACAAACTCCTGCCAGGCCCTCCAACACGCGATGCTGACCACCATAATGGCCGGCTGAGAGTTTACCGTATCCTGAAGCTCAGAGTCCGGCCCGTGAAATATCAAATCGGATAACGAGAAGTTGAGGCTATCGTCGGCCTCCTGAAAAACCTCTCGGGCCGCGCTGGAGGAGTTGTACAGCTCCAGCCCCATACCCACACTCTGCGAACCCTGGCCCGGGAATACGAATGAACGCTTGGCAACGCCTTGATTATCCGTAACTACCTCCACTTAACCCCAACCCCGCAACATAGGGATAGCCCCAGTACTACCGGAACTCTCAAAAACTAGAAAACTGCTCTCCGCGTAGCGGCAATCACTGACCAATACCGGGACAAATACCGGCCCGACCGGCTGGGTAGGCAAATAATCCTTGGCGCCAAAAGTGAACATGGTGGTTACCCGACGGTATCGACGAGTTACTCTCCGACCCCCACGACCTGACGTCCGCGATAATACCCGCAGTTGGGACAGGCGGTGTGCGCTAACTTCGCAGTACGACACCGGGAACAAAAGGCAGGATGCAGCGGCTTTAGCTTGTAAGCCGTGAAACGCCTACCTCCACGCGCCCTGGTAATTTTCTTTTTCGGCAGTGCACCCATTCTAGGCTTCCTTTAGAGACTCCCTATATCAGCGGGCAACCGGCGCCTGGGGGCTCAAAAATCTCGTGGGGCCATTCTAGTCCCTGCGCAGCAATTGCGCCAGCGTCCCCTCAGACGAATTAGAGGATTCATGCCGGCAACCACACTGTTTCTCATTCAAGTTACCGCCGCAAATCTGGCACAATCCCCGGCAATCGGGCCGGCACAGAGGCTTCATTGGGCGCTGGGTAATTACGTATTGGCGTAAAACCTCGGTTAAATCGAGGTCATGGTTGGCATCGATCCACCCGTAGGCTTCGTTCTCAGGCAACTCCTGACTGCGCCCGGTGTTCAGGTCCAATATGGGCAAGAACTCCTCTTCAATGGACAGGCCGGAATCTAAACCAGTTTCCCCCAAGCACCGCCCGCAAGTAATGGTGTCTTGAATCTCCAGGGTGGCATTTACCAGCACTCCCTGATGAGTGCGAAGCATATCCACGGTACCTCTAGCGCTGTCCATTATGCGGTCAGCATCGGTGAACTCTTCACACAGCCGATA
This sequence comes from Chloroflexota bacterium, assembly GCA_022561675.1. Lineage (GTDB taxonomy): Bacteria > Chloroflexota > Dehalococcoidia > Lucifugimonadales > UBA3495 > JADFQT01. Next base: position 8,710 of record JADFQT010000004.1, on the reverse strand, counting down.
GCTGCGAGTGGAGCCGGTGGGCTCTTTGAGCAATTGGGCTACGTTATATCGCATGAATTTAAGGGTTAACGCTACAACGGGCCGAGCAATTGAAGATAAATTTAATGAAGGTAAATCTAAGGTCCGCCTGAATGGGGTCCAGAGAGTAACGGGTAAGATTATAGAAGCACTGAAAGGGAAGCTGTCAAGAGGCCAGAAAGGAACTGAATCAGAACTTTGACGCCCCGGGAAAGCGGCTCATGTGTTATGTCAACTAGCCTGTTATAAGCTAGCGATTATAAGCTACCGGCCCGCCCGCGCCGGGCTCTCTTGTTGCACAAACTCCACTATCTGCTGAGTGGAAGTGCCCGGCCCAAAAACCGCGGCGATCCCCATTTCCCGCAAGGGCTCCCGGTCCTGCTCTGGGATAATGCCTCCCAGCACCACCAGAACATCATCCATTCCCTCTTCCCGCAAAAGCCGCATGATTTCCGGCAGTATCTCCAGATGCGCCCCAGACAGTATGCTCAGGCCCAAAACGTTCACGTCTTCCTGAGCGGCGGCCTGGACGATCATCTGCGGGGTCTGACGGATGCCGGTATATATGACCTCCATACCGGCGTCCCGCAACGCCCGGGCGATCACCTTAGCGCCCCGGTCATGGCCGTCCAAGCCGGGTTTGGCCACCAGCACCCGTATGGGGTGACTCTCTTGAACCATAGAGAACTATCCTGAGAAGCTTGCCTGAGCCAGTAACTACACCGGGGCGCTCCCTGGGCAGAGACGATCATACTCTTGGGCCAACATCGTGGCAAGGTTTTATATGGAGCAGATAGCTGACCGTTGCTAGTTGCAGATAGTACATTTGTTCGATAAATTTTCTGAGAGGGTGCGGTAAAACTCCTCCCCTTACAAAAGGGAGGTTGGGAGGGGTTAGATCACCCCCTCTAACTCCCCCTTGTTAAGGGGAAGAACCAGTATCCTCACCCATCCTGGCAGAATTTCACCGGTCGCAGAATTTCAAATGAAAGTTGCCTGTCTGCTAATAACCCACCTGGCGATGAAGGCCGAGCTACGGCGGCATCCGCAGCTTCAGGGTCGGCCGGTGATCGTCACCCAAACCCACGGCTCTCAGCAGGTGGTGCTGGATAGCTCGCCGGAGGCTCGGGGCGTTACCGACGGCATGCCCCTGCAGGAGGCTCTGTCCCGCTGCAAGCCCGCCGCCCTGCTGGAAGCGGATCAGCCCTACTATCAAACCGTGTTCGACGAAATAGTGGAAGCCCTGGAACAACGCAGCCCCCTGGTGGAGAAGAGCGAATCCGGATGTATCTATGTAGGGCTGGACGGACTGGAAGCTATGTACGGCGGAGAAGCCCGGCTGGTTACCTCCCTGCTTCAAGCGGTGCCCGGCGACTTCAATCCGCGCCTTGGCGTGGCAGGGGGAAAGTTCCCGGCTTACGTGGCGGCGGTGACCACCGGGGGCGGTCAAGCCACCCGGGTGCCCAGCAATGCCGCTGAGTTCTTGAACGGGTTTTCCGTGGACCTGCTGCCCCTCTCCTGGGATAACAAGGCTCGTTTGCACCGCTTCAGCCTGCATACCCTGGGACAGCTGGCCGGCCTGAAGATAGGTGCCATCCAGGCTCAGCTGGGCCCGGTGGGGAAAAGAGTCTGGGAGCTGGCCCAGGGTATCGACCACGCTCCCCTAGTGCCCCACCACAGGGAGGAGCTAATCCAAGAAACCCTGACCTTCCCTTCCCCGGTCATCACCCAGCACGCCATTCTAGCCGCAGTGGAAATCCTGTTGAGCCGGGCCTTTCTCCGGCAGGAGGTCCGGGGCAAGTACGTGCGGGGCATCAGCATCGCAAGCCATGTGCTACGACACCCGCCCTGGCTGAAAGAGTTCGCCTTTAAAGAGGCCATCGGCAGCAAAGACCGGGCTTTTCTGGTGATTAAAAACGCTCTCGACTCGATCAGCTTGCCCGGCCCCTTGGAGGATATCAGCCTGACCCTGGCCGGATTCAGTGGCGAGTCCGGCGTGCAGGCCGGATTGTTCACCGACGTCCGAAAGCGGGAGCAACTCAGGGAGATGATGCGCCAGCTGGAAGTTCAACTGGGTTGCAAACCCCCAATCTACCAAGTAAAGGATATCGAGCCATGGTCCAGAACTCCCGAACGGCGTCAGGCCCTGGTTACCTTCGACCCCTGAACGCGCCCGTGCCGGTGCGGGTCAAGGAGAGCCCGAGCCAACACCCGAACTCCCTGGTCCTGGATGGACGTGCTATCGAAATAGCATCCATTGCCGACACCTGGGAGATAAATGACGAATGGTGGCGGGGGCAACCCATCGCCCGGTTGTACTATCGGGTGGTTACCCGAGAGGGCCGCCACCTGACCATCTTTCGGGACCTGGTGGACGGGCAGTGGTACCGCCAAAAGGTTTAACTTCACTATGAAGCACGCCATGAAATACGCCGAGCTTCACTGTCACAGCTACTACTCCTTTCATGAGGGCGCATCATCCATTGGCGAGCTGCTGGCCCGGGCCAAGGAGCTTGGTTACCCGGCCCTGGCCCTGACCGACCACGACAATCTCTGCGGCGCCATGGAGTTCGCCCAAGCCGCCGCCAGCCTGGATATTCAGCCCATCACCGGCGCGGAGGTCACCCTGAAGGACGGCTCTCATTTGACCCTCCTAGCCGAGACTTGCCAGGGCTACAACAACCTATGCCGTCTCATCACCTACTCCTATATTGCCGCCGAGCGCCAAGATCCGCACCTGGACCCCAAATATCTGCCCGGCCATGCCCAGGGCTTGATCCTGCTCACCGGCTGCCGCAAAGGGCACCTCTCCGGCCTTTTGACGGCAGGCCACATGGACCAAGCCGCAGCCCAACTTAGCCAATACCTGGACTGGTTCGGTCCGGCCAATGTGTTTGTCGAGCTGCAACAAAACCTGGTGCAGGGCGACGTTCAGCGCAACCGGCGATTGGCGGATCTGGCCCGCCAGACCGGAACCGGAGTGGTGGCCACCAACAACGCCCATTATCACCTCCCGGACCGGCACCGGCTGCAGGACGCCCTGGTGGCCATTAGCCACAACAAGAGCCTGGAGGAGACCCACCGGGAGCGCCGTCCCAACGGCCACTTCTACCTGAAAAGCCCGGAGGATATGACCGCCCTGTTCAAAAGCTATCCCGACGCCATTGGCAATACCCTCAAGATAGCCGGCCGCTGCAGCTTTGACCTGACCCGAAACCTGAACTATCAGTTCCCAGATTACCCGGTGCCTTCCGGCCACACTCCGCAAAGCTACCTGGAGGAGCTGTGCTACCGGGCCGCCGAACGGCGCTACGGCGGCGTGGACGACCGGGTCAAGAGCCGCCTGCATGAGGAGTTCGCCCTGATCCGGCGGCATAATCTGGCAGGCTTCCTATTGATTTACTACGATGTTATCCAGCTGGCCCGAGAGATCATGATCGAGTTGGGCCTCAGCGACGCGGAAATTCCGCTGGAAGAGCGTCCTCCCGGCCGGGGCCGGGGCTCATCGGTGGCCATGCTGGTCGGCTACCTCATCGGCCTCTCCCACATCGACCCGCTGGAATTCAACCTGTCCCTAGACCGATTTCTGCCCAGCGAAATGGCCGTGGTTCCCGACATTGACCTGGACTTTCCCCGCAATATTCGGGAAGAGCTGATTCTGCGGGTGCATGAGAAGTACGGTTGGGACCACGCCGCGCTGACCGGCATGATCAGCACCTACAAGATGAAGGGAGCCATTCGAGACCTGGGCAAAGCCCTGGGACTGCCTCAGCAGGAGGTGGACAAGCTCGCTAAAAGGGTTAGCTCCCACCACGCCGGAGATATGGCTGCGGAAATGCTGGCCCTCCCCGAGTTTCGCGACAAGGTGGACGCCCCGGCCTGGCGGGACCTGATAGACCTTTCCGCCCAGCTGGACGGTTTCCCCAAGTACCTGGCTCAGCATCCGGGCGGCATGATCATCAGCTCATCCCCTTTGATCGACATGGTGCCGGTGCAGCCGGGGGCCATCGAGGGCCGGTACATTTGCCAGTGGGACAAGAATTCCATCGACCCGGCGGGCTTTGTCAAAATAGACTTCCTGGCCCTGGGAGCCCTCTCCCAGATGCAAGAAACCCTTCAGCTGATTGAAGACCGAACCGGCGAGTACCACGACCTGAGTCGCATCGACCACGACGACCCGGCGGTGTACGCCATGCTGCACCAGGCCGATACCGTGGGGATATTCCAGGTGGAGTCGGCGGCGCAGATGCAGACCGTGACCCGCATCAGGCCCAGAAACCTCACTGAAATGGCCTACGAGGTGGCGGCGGTGCGCCCCGGCGTCGGCGCCAATAACGGCGTCAGCCAGTTCATCCAGCGACATAGCAAACACGAGCCGTGGGAGTTCGACCACCCCCTGGAGCAGCGAGCCCTGGGACGCACCCTGGGTGTCATTCTTTTTCAGGACCAGGTGAATCAGCTGGCTATGGACGTGGCCGGGTTTAGCGCCGTGGAGGCCGACCGGCTACGCCGCGCCTTCGTGTGGAGAAGGGATCTGTCGCTGCTGGACCTCCACTGGGACCGGTTTCGGCAGGGTGCGCTGAAGAATGGCGTGCCGGAAGAGACCGCAGTAAAGATTTTTAAAAAGTTCAATGGCCAGTACATGTTTCCCGAATCCCACGCCTTCGCCTTTGGGGTAACCGCTTACCACATGGCCTGGCTCAAGCACTACTACCCGCTGGAATTCTATGTTGCCATCTTCAACCAGCAGCCCATGGGGTTTTACAACCTGGAGACATTGAAGGAAGACGCCAAGCGTCGCGGCATTCGGGTGCTGAACCCAGACATCAACGCCAGCCTGGAAAAATGCGTCATCAAGGACGAGTCGCTACTGCTGGGCTTCCTCCAGGTCAAGAAGGTGGGCGCCGCGGCGGCCTCGGCCATTGTCGACGCTCGCAATCAAGGCGGCACCTTCGCCGGTCTGGCCGACGCCATGCAACGCACCGGATTACAGCGGGAGGCCTTGGAGAAGCTGGTTCTGGCCGGGGCTTTCGATTCGCTGACGTCCCACCGCCGCGCGGCCCTGTGGGAGATCGGCTTGCGCTACCGTCCCGCCGGTTACCAATCCGCCGGTTACCAGCAGCCCCTCTCCCTGCCCGTGGAGCAGGACATGGCCCAGCTACTCCCGCAGAACCGGTGGGAGACCATGGCCGGCGAGTATTCCACCCTGGGATTGTATCCCCAGGGTCATGTAATGGCCTTCCTACGCCCCCGCCTGCCCCGGCACGTAATGAACAGCCAGTCCATTTTGGAGCTAAACGAAGGAGCGGAGGTAACCGTGGCCGGCCTGGTGATACGCCGGCAGCGTCCCCACGCCAAGGCCGTGTTCATCACCCTGGAGGACGAGTTTGGTCACATTCCCCTGGTGCTCTGGCCCGACGTGTACCAGAAGTTCCGGTTGTTGATCCGAGAGCCTCTGCTGGTGATGTCCGGAGTGGTGTCCCGGCGGGAAGACACCTTTAATATCGTGGCCAAATCGGTGCACCACATAAAAATGCTGGAGCAAAACTTGCCCCGGTCCAAGGACTGGCAGTAATTCGCTACGGGATAAGCCCTATCTCAAAATGTCGCCCCGAGCGAAGCGAGGGGTCTAAAATCACTGGGAAGATGATCCCGACGCCATTGGCTATGGTGTAACTTTCGTACCGACTACCGAGGTTCTAATGGCCCAGGATTTAGATTCCTCAGTCGCTTCGCTCCTTCGGAATGACATGGGTCCTTTTGAGATGGATTTTAAGCCCTCCAACAGCCGGACTTTCGCGCTTCCTCCGGCGGACTGTTTGACCACCGGCCGGCGGGCAATTAAGCATTGGGGACTTGGCTTCAAGCATCCCATGAAAAAACGCCCGCGAATACGACCGCAAATACGACGGGCCGGACCTGTCGGCGGCGACCTTATTCCAGACACTCCGGGTCAGGGCCGTTTGAGGTAGAAAAGTGCGCAGCATAGACATCCACGCCCATCTGGTGCCCCAATGCTTGTGGTGAACTGTCGACGCCGGAGGGGATTGGTATGGCAACCGCTACCCTACCGCGGAGAAAAACTCCCTGTTCATCAGGGAAGGCAAGGTCGGCGCCATTCAAACGCCGAAGCTGCGTTTCACCCCCGAAGAACGTCTCAAGGACATGGATGAGCAGGACACGGAAGTTCAGGTAGTTTCAATCCACACGAAAATCCTGGGATACCGCCTGGAACCTTCGGCGGGCGTTGCGCAGGCCCGGGAAGTGAACGATGAGATCGCTTCCATGACCCGCCAGTGGCCGCAGCGGTTCGCCGGAATGGCCACCTTGCCTCTTCAGGACGTGGCTGCTTCCATCGCCGAACTGGACCGAGCGGTAGACGTCCTGGGTTTGAAAGGGGCCGAGCTGGACACGGTGGTCAACGGGAAAAACTGGGATGAGCCGGAGTTTCTGCCTTTGTTTCAAGCGGCGGAATCAATGGGGGCAGTGCTGTTCTTTCATCCTCAACCCCAGGATAACCTGGCTGTGGACCGCGCTCCCAAGTACATGATGCCAAATAGCGTAGGCGTGATTGTTGAGGATACCCTGATCACCGCCACCCTGATTTTTGGGGGCATACTGGAGAAATTCCCGGATCTGAAGGTATGCATCGCTCACGGCGGGGGCCCGGCCTGCTTTGGTACGGGCCGACTGGACCGGGGTTGGCAGGTGCGCTCAGAGGCGAGAACCAACATCAGCCGGCCTCCCAGCACCTACCAGCGGCAAATTTACTAGGACTGCATCACCATGAGCGAGGCTGCCCTCCGCTTTCTCATCGATTCCGTAGGCATCGACCGAGTCGTGCTGGGCAGCGACTGGCCCTTTGTCCCCTGGGATCCTTCGCCAACGGGATGGATTCAGGGCTTGAAGAGCCTGAGCCAGGAAGAAAAGGAGAAGTTTCTGTACCAAAACTTGGTAGCTCTGTTAAACCTCTAGCCGGTCGAACGGCGGCTGGAACAGCTCTCGTGGTCCAGGTCCCAACCCATCAGCTACCCAGGCTCACTCTGCCCCCAATTCCCCCGAAACCGCAAATTCGAAATCTTCCTCGCGCTCCGAATTCACCTTATCCAACTCCTCCTCCTCAATCACCTCCGACACCTCCGGGATGCTGGAGCCAAATGCAGGCGAGACCTCGTCTGCCTCAGGATGCAGGCCCCAAGATTCCACGTCATCCAATACGCTAAACCGTCGGTGTATCTCCTGGATAGCCTCATCGATCAGTTGACTTTCCGATTCCAGCTGACTGAGTTGCTTATTCAAGACCGGGCGTAGTTCATTCATGAATAGTCCTCCAAATAAGGAAAATCGATGTAGTTATTAACGCCCAAAAGGGTAAAGACCCGTGGGCTGTTAGGTTTCCAAGTGGTGAAGGGACAGGGAAATTACGGTGTTCATTGGGAGCCGCGTTCCCAGGCTGCGTGAACAATCGGTCAGAAGCCAGAGGCCCGAATCGGCCGGGTCGCCAGGGAAAATGCAGCTATCTCGGCGGGGCTGGTGGCGCTTTGCTCAATCAAGGAGGCGACCCCACCAGCACGGATGGCTGCCAAGGGCTGGCTCGCAAAAGCTAGGGAGTCGTTAAAGGGAAAATGCCGGTCCTCTTCCGGGATTCAGGGGATGGTTTCGGGTCCCTCCACCCTTTGGCATCGGATTCTCTCGAGCAACTTGTAAATCGGAGACCCGAGCAAAAACAGAGCCAATCCCGCCACAACCATGAAATCGGCAAAATTGACTATCACGCCAAGCGCCCTGGATTCGGTGGGCCATATCAGCAGGAAATCCGTGGCATGCCCGAAAAGGCCAACTTCGCCTCGATTGCTGATAACCCCAGCCAGGAAGAGCCCTACCCCAACATAGGCAATACTGTGGTGCAAAACGCGGCGGGTCATCGCCAGAAAAAGGAACACCATGATAATCGCCCAGCCAATACCGAATAGGTTAGCCGGTCCGCTTCTCGCCCAATGCTCCGAATGGGTGATGGCTAGCCTACCGGGTGGGAAAGGATAGATCTGTCCTTCCAGGATCCTTACCGATACATCGAAGGATATGGGCTCTATGGCCAGGTTGATGATCGACTTGGCAGTCACGGACAGGGCCAGTGCTCCCAATAAAACGGCCCAAAAAAGCCTGCTCGACAGCCAGGTTATCATGGAACACCGGAGGCGGCGCCTTACCTTTTGCAGCATGAGCTATCTATTTTAACGGCTTAGAGAGCGTGTTGGTGGACAGGTGCGGTAATAATCACGTGACAGGCGGGTCGGAAAGGTCCGGTCTATGAGCCGCAGCGTAGCGGGCTGCCACGATAGACAAAAGAGCCACGGCGACCCCAGCCGGCACATCAACAAAGTAATGTTGTGCGAGTAACACTGTTCCCACTGTAGACAAGAGGGCAACTGGCATAGCCAAAAGGCCCCACCAGCGAGAAACGCGCCACGCATAATAGACAAGAAATACTCCCCATGCGACATGGGCGCTCGGTAAGGTGCTAGTTGGCATGAACCCCAACTCTACCTTGCTCTTCCTTCTCTGTTCCAGAAAACCGGCGATCTCTTCCTGGGGATGATAAGCGGCCAAACGTACCTGCATCGACTGCGGAACAGGAAGTTCATAAACATTATCTATGAAGCGGTCATGCGGGCTCATAACCGGAAACAAT
>JADFQT010000167.1 GCA_022561675.1 Chloroflexota bacterium | reverse complement strand
GACAACGGCCCGGTCCCTTACTGACCCTCTAACCAGGCCGATGCGTCGTTGCTGGTAATCAGCTCGATCTCATCCTGGGTGAAGGGGTACTTACCCAGCGTATGAAGGGCCTGCCCTGGGGTAGGAAACCCCAAAAGCGTGATGTGGTCGGAACTGAATAGAAGGTGCTCAACTCCCCATTTTTGCAGCCGCCACACGATGAGCTCCCGTTTGGCCAAAGGCGCGTCCTCAAACTCCCTCAGACATAGGCTTATATCCAGAAAGGCGCTATCCGGGTTAGGCCTCATGGTCTTTAGCCACAGCTGACTTGTATGCTCGTCCACAACCCCGGCGCAGTGAGAGTAGTTAACGCGGACATCGGGGTGGTCAGCGATTATGGCGGCCACATTCGCCAAAGCGTTGGAGTCCATAGGTGGATCCATTGGCGTCTGGGTGTGCAGTTGCACCGGAACGCCGTGCTCCCGGGCTTTATCAAACACGGCGGATAAGGCCGCAACGTGGTCCTGATCTGTTAAATCCATCCCTGAAAAAGGCGGGCCGAGTTTTATGCCGGCCATCCCCTTCAGACCCAGGCAGCGGTCTATCTCAGACAGGGCGCCGGCGTATAGCGGGTTAATACCGCAAAAGCCTATCAACCGGTCCGGATATTTGGCCACCTCGGCTGCAACGAAGTCGTCCTCTGCACTCACTGCCGCATCATCCGATGCTGCGGAGGCAATGAGTCCGAGGGACATCATCACCGCATTTTGGACGTTGGCCTCGTCCAAGAGGGCAATGAGTTCATCGGCGCCCGAGAATGGTACCCCGCCACCGCTGAGCCGGTCCGTCAGGGCCTGGCTCATTGGGTGCGTCATAGCGTCAATAGCGGCTCCCAGAGAAGGGCAGCTTAGGTTGGGATTCCAGTCGGCGAACACGCCTTTGGGATTCGTCTCCAGCATCCACGCGTGCAGGACGAGGAGGGGAGCGGTTGAGGGTGGAGGCGGGGGGTGAAATTCATGGCCGAACAGGGAGGGAACTGGTTCGACATCATTCGGGACGGCGTATTCGAAGGCTACTAGCCGCAGCCGGCCGAATCCCGATGGGAGATACATCAGCATCTCTGGCTTGGTGTGGTCCACGACCCCATCTATCAGAAGTTCCCGGTTCAAGTAATGGATACCCTGGGCCCCCAGTTCGGGATCCCCAACACAGGGCGTTACTTGCGCGTAGCCGTCGGAAATAGCCTGCTGGACATCCGCATACCGGGCGATTGAGGCTCGGGCCTCCCAAGCGGCCACCGACTCGGGATCGCAGCTAAGGTTTGGGTTCCAGTCCGCGAACACGCCGTCGGGATTTGGTTCCCACAGCCAAGCGTGGAGGACGAGGAGGGGAGCGGTTGAGGGTGAAGGTGGGGGATGAAAGGTCTGGCCGAACAAAGAGGGAACCGGTTCGACATTGTTGGGGACGGCGTACTCAGCAGCAACCAACCTCATTTCCCCGCTTTCTGTTGGGATATACATTAGCAGCTCGGGCTTGGTGTGGCCTACAACACCGTCCAGGAGGGCGAGGTTCCGGTAATGGTATCCTTGGGCCCCTTTTTGTGGGTCTGACAAACAGGGTGTTGCCTCTGCGTAGCCGTCAGCGATAGCTTGCTCTATATCTTGATACTGGGCGATGGCGGCGCTGACCCCCCAAGCTGCCACCAACTCAGTGGGTACCTCGGCCGGGCCGGATTGCGACGAAACTCCTGGTGCCCCGGCTGGTCCTACCGGTCCCTGAGAGCCCGACGGACCCGATGGCCCAGCGGGACCCTGAAGGCCCTGTTCTCCGGCGGATCCAGCCGGCCCCGGAGATCCTGCCGGACCGGCGGAACCCTGCTGCCCACTGCAGGCCATGCCTAAAATCATCATTAGCAGCAGCACCATCAACATCGGCGAGCGGCTTGCCTGAGCTGCAAGCTTTTTCCTTATCATAATGGCCTCCCCTTGATTTGGGTCTTCCGGAGTCTAGCAGGTTCAGATCGACACGAATACAGGGTACGCAGAGGGAGCGTTAGGTCAGGAGCCCGCCGGGTGCCTATAGCCTGGGCCAACATCGGCCGGCGAATACCCTGACCTCGCCGAGCCTACACCGCGGGCAACTGGGCTAAATCCGGAAAAATACCCATCCTGTCGGAGAGGCATACGTAAATTTGGAAATTTCTAAGGAGGAATCTGACGGCTGGGGCTGTCTGTTTGTGGCGGGAATTACCCAGGGGCTAGGGAGAGGACACCAGCCCATTTCTATTGCCGATACCTGCCACCGACCTAGGAATCCCAGAGCCGAGAATGAATCCTAAGGGACCGATTCGTTCTTGTCCGCTTGGTGGGGGAACACCAGCGATTTTACGATAACCGGGACTACTTCCGAGACTCCCATGGGCCGTCCAATGTCCAGGTAATCCAGATCGCCGACCTCTATGCCATCAACCACCACCACGTCCTGTTCCAAGCCCAACTCTTCTTTGAGGATTCCGCCCAGGGATTTGGCTACGTCGGTGTCCACCACGATGAACAGCGGAGCGGCAGCTGCGCTGGTTTGACCGGCCACCGCGGAAATGCCTTCCGCCAGCCTGCGCAGGGAAGGGTAGTCGGGAGGTTCCTCCACAGCGAGGGCCAGGACCAGCCCCTCGCCGATCTCAGAGAGGTCGAACTTGGCCAACGCAGCCCGCAAAGACCGTTCCACGGAATCTACACCGTCCATCAAGGGACGCACAACCTGAAGTCCGAACGCCGGCAGGGAGTCGATACCCGACAAATGGCTGGTGCTGCCGCTGGCTTGCACGCTATATTCCCCAGCGCCAATAACAGTGGCGCGAATTCCCTCGGTGGCTTCCTGTAACACCCCCTGCCGGAAGGTGGCGGCCAGGTGCTCCCTGATGTTTCTAGCTAACTGGGGACCCAGGTCGCCGTAGGCCCTGGTGTCGCGTTGGTTGATGTACTCGGACACACCGCCGGAGCAGACCACGAAATCTACGTCCCCCGGTCCCTGGTAGTCACTGAGGGGATCGGTCAGCAGGAGAGTGCTGGCCATGGTTGATATGGTGCCCGCCCGAATTACCTCAAACAGCAACTCGCCCATGCGCTTGGCAAAGACTTCTTTTAGCTCTTCGCCGATGGCCTTCCCCACTGAAACGGTGTGGCCCAACTCCGACAAGATACGCTTGGCCGGCTCTTCCACCCGAACTACCACGTTGCCATCATCCAGGGCTATCAGCCGGGCGCCGAGCTCGATCGCGGCGGTACCCACCACCGTGCCTCCCTTGATGAGAGACAGCTTAGTGGTTCCACCGCCCAGGTCGATGTTCAGCACTGTGGCTGCTTTGGTTTCAGACAGGGCTACCGCTCCGGATCCGTAGGCCGCCAGCAGGGCCTCATGATTGGGACCGGCCGAGGCGCAAATAAATTTGCCCGACTCCCTGGCAAAAAGCTCCGCGATGGGCTGGGCGTTCTCCTTTTTCAGCGCCTCCCCGGTGATGACCACGGCGCCGGTATCGATGGTTTCCGGGGTGAATCCGGCTTCATCATATGCTTGGTTGACGAAGTTCTTGATCTTGCCGATGTCGATTAGCGTGCCGGATTCGTAAGGAGTCAGCATTATAGCTGAGCGGTATAGGACCTCCCGCTCGGTCACGCGAAACCGGCTGGAAAATGCGGAGCCTTCTCGTCGCAATACCAAGCGAGAAAACACCAGGTGGGAGGTGGAGGAACCAATGTCGATCCCCACGCTGCTGATGGTGAGCTTCTCCAGCCCCTCGATCTCCTCAGCAGCGAAGTCGCCGGCCAGCTCATCAGGGCGATTGTCTGAATCGTCGTCGTGTTCATGCCAGTCGTGCTGGTGCATCTACATTCATCCACCGGCATCCACCGGTCGGAATTGCCCCTAAACCACAGCTAAGGCAGGGTTGCATGGACGGCTAAAACGACCACTGCGGGATTCAGGGTATCCTTGGTTTAGCAGCCGATGCGGCTAGCTGACGGCAGCAGTCTAGCGGCATTCCCCGCTTGGGTCAAACAGCCTCCGAGAAATCAGTATCAGGACGACTCGCCACCCGTTGGCCGGGTCTATAGGGTTTGTTGACCGGGTTTGTTGACCGGGTATGTTGACAGGGAAATGGAGGACTTCTAAACTACCGCACATCTGAGGCATTCCTTGAAGCCCAGCCACTGAAACCTAGCCACTAAATTTACCACGCATATGCTTACCGGTTTTCCTATCTCCCCAGCGGGTCTCCCATGCCAATACCAGATGAATCCCGCAGAGTCCTCGTAAGTGTCCCGGTAGATTCCACACTGGCTTTGGTTTAGAATCTCGCGAGTTTGGGTCCCCTCGCTAAATCAGAACGTACAGCTCACAGGCCTTCACCCACTATTTGGCGCGATCAGGAGAAGAATCATGGTAGAAGTGACCCCGAATGCCGCTGAGACGGAAGCGACCGGGACGGAGCAGAATAGAGACTCCATATTTGGGATCCGGTCTTACACCTACGACCGGTGGATGAGTTCGGTAAATATCCCCGTCCATACCGGCTTCTTCATCCCCGACCTGCGGACCGTGGAGCTGGGCTGGTGGGAGGAGCGAAAATGCCAGGCCGCGTTCATTCAACTGGAAGGACAGCAGGGAATTATCGAGGCCCGCGTTAGCGAAATTCAACCCGGCGAATCCTTGCCTCCTCTGAAGCTATCGGTGGACGAGGTGGTGTATGTGTTGGAGGGCCGGGGGCTGACCAGCATCTGGGGCGCCAGCCAGTCTCGCCGGAGGACCGTAGAGTGGCAAAAGCACAGCCTGTTTCTGCTCCCCCGCAACCGACACCATCAACTCAGCAACATGCAGGGGGAGAGAACCGTGAGATTGCTACACTACAACTATTTACCCTTGGCCATGTCCACTGTACCCGACCCCGACTTCTTCTTTAACAATCCTTACGAAAAACCGGAGCCTCTAGCCGGGGACGGGACCGAGTTCTACGCTGAGGCCAAGGCACTTCCCCGGCAGGACGGAACCGGCCGAGGAAGGATTTTGTGGCTGGGCAACTTCTTTCCCGACATGCGAGCTTGGGACAAGCTAGACGCTAATCAGGCGCGGGGGGCCGGCGGACAGAGCGTTTACATCCAGTTTCCCGGCTCTGAGATGTCGTCCCATATGTCCGTCTTCGCGCCCCGCCTCTACAAGAAGGCTCACCGGCACGGGCCGGGACGGGTCATAGTCATTCCCGATGGTGACGGATACTCAGTCATGTGGGAAGAAGGGAAAGAGAAGGTGATCGTACCCTGGCGAGAGGCCGCCGCCTTCGTGCCTCCCAACCGATGGTTTCACCAGCATTTCAACCTGGGGGAAACTCGAGCCCGCTATCTGGCTCTGCACCCTCCCTACCAGTTCCACGGTTATACCGACGAGAAAGTCCAGGATCTGTCCAACGATCAGATCGAGTACTGTGATGAGGACCCTTGGATACGGCAGAAGTTCGAGGAGGAGCTGGCCCAGCGGGGGCTCACCAGCTCAATGCCGGATGGGGCCTACCAGCAAAGGGATTACCAGTGGGACTACCGGGCTGCGGCTGACGAATAATGATGCCAAGGCGTTAGCTGAAATCCCGCGGCCCACGGCCATAATTAGGCTGTCCCCCTCCCCCGCCGGTCCCAGGTCTCACCACCGTTGGGGGAAACACCCGATCATGCCTACGCATCTGAACGCGTTGTGGCGAGAATGAGGAATCGGGATGGTCGGCGGTTTAATCGGCAAAGGTTTGTGCTACTTGGACATACACCGGGTGGAGGGCTGGACATATCGGCGTGGAGCCTGCCTTCAGGATGGGGTATGTCAACGGTGCGGGGTTTGGCGCTATCGACTGCACCACCACTGGGAAAAACGCATCTGTTCGCGTTGTGGGGAG
>JADFQT010000166.1 GCA_022561675.1 Chloroflexota bacterium | reverse complement strand
GCGCCATGCGCTGCTCCGTGGTGGTCCTCCGTACCCAGGTCTCCAAAGTATCCCGTTCGTCCCCGGTCAACTGGATCGGTGTCGCTACTCCCATGGCGGGAGCTTATCATCTAACGCTGTTTATTGACAATAGGTACTAGGTCACTCTAGTGTTGCCAGACGCGTTGAACGAGGTTGGAGGTCACGCCCACATACAAGGTGCCGTTCCGCCTACTGGCGAGGAGATAGACGCATGGAAGGCTCTCTGGGTTCCGGCTTTCGCCGGAACGACGAAGGTAATGCAGGGGGCGCTCCTCCTTCTCAAAATCTGGGATGACTCATGTCCATGCATAGGTGATGGCCCGTAAGTCCTACGCCCGGCCCACCTCCACCTCTCTCCCCTGCTCCGAAGCCCGCCGGATGTCATCGATGAAATGGTGCAGGTCAACGGCCGTGTCGAAATTGGGCTCCCAGGTTTCTCCCGTGCGAATGGACTCACCGAACCGGTAATACATCTGACCCACGTTAAAGGGCGAGCCGGAGGGCATGCCTTCCAAGACGTTGGTGTACTTGCCCGGAATTTCTAAATCCTCCAGGGTGTTGCTTCCCTGGGCGCCTTGTAACTTGACCTCGTTCAGCTGAGGCGAGTCCTCGGAAGAAACCGTCAGCGTTCCCTCCCGGCCGTATATCTCCATGCGATACCCGCTGCCCGCCCAGGGGTTGCTGGCAATGTGCACCGAAGCCACACCGCCATTGGCCAGCCTGCCGCTGACCAGGATGTTGTCCGGGGACGTAACGTCCAGCATTTGCTGAGTGTCGGTTTCCAGCCACTGCTTGGCCTGAGTGCTGACCACGGTGGAGACATGTCCGAAGTCGCCCAAAACGAAGCGCAGGGCGTCGATGGTGTGGCCGCAGGCTATGGTCAAGGTGTTGGCCCCCAGGCTATCGTCCCGCTGCCAGGTGCGATCCGAGGTGCGCTGGAGCCCTCCCTCCCGAATAAGGCTGACGTGGCAAGACATCACCTCGCCCACGTAGCCGGTATCCACCAGCTCCTTGGCGTAGAGAATCCCCGGCGCCGCCCGGGCCTGCAGTCCAACCAGGGTACGAACTCCTTTGGATCTGGCCAGATCCGCCATTTCGACAGCCTCCGCGGTGGTACGGCCCAGCGGCCACTCGGTATAAACATGCTTGCCGGCATTGAGGGCGGCCACGGTCGGCTCGTAATGGGACGGAACCCGCAACACCACCGCGACGGCGTCGATGTCCGGATGTTCCAGCATCTTGTGATAATCATCGAAGGCCAGCCTGGCCCCGTACTTTTTGGCTGACTCTTCCGCCGATTCTTGCCTGGTGGTACATACAGCGGTCAGCTCGAACTCCGGGCTGGCCACGATAGCCGGCAGGTGGGAACGCGGAGCCCAGCCCTTTTGAGTATTGGCTCCAATAATGCCCAGCCTTATTTTCTCAGCCATACCAGCCCCCTTAACTGCCAGATTTGGCTTATCCTAACACGCCAAGGAAGACCGGGGTAGACCTGGCGCCAAGCATACCGCCAAGGCTTATTAAGCCCCGGGGTAGTCCTCCGGAACTATTGCTATTCTCCCCATCAGACGGCATACTTTCAGCCATTGGCAGCTAAATTGAGGAGAAATGTAGTGCAGATCGGAGCTATCTTTCCTCAGACCGAAATCGGCTCAGACCCCGGAGCGATCCGCGATTACGCCCAGGCGGCTGAGGATCTGGGCTATTCCCATTTGTTCATCGCGGACCATGTGTTAGGTGCCGACCCGAAGCACCATCAGCATGTAGTCGGTTCTCCCTACACCCATGAGAGCGTGATGCACGAGTCCTTCGCTTTGATGGGTTATTTGGCGGCCGTTACCAAGACGATGGGTCTGTGCACCGGCATTTTGATACTACCTCAGCGTCAGACGGTCCTGGTGGCCAAGCAGGCGGCGGAAGTAGACGTGCTCAGCGGGGGTAGGCTGCGACTGGGAATCGGCATTGGTTGGAACCACGTGGAATATGAGGCCCTGGGCCAGAACTTCCACGACCGAGGTAAACGGAGCGAGGAGCAGATTGCCCTGCTGAGAGCTCTTTGGACTAACGAAGCGGTCAACTTCGAGGGCCGGTGGCACCGGGTAACCCATGCCGGTCTAAACCCATTGCCGGTCCAAAGACCCATTCCAGTTTGGCTGGGGGCCGGCAGCAGCAGCAACCCCTTGCCCAGCGAGCCGGTCTTACGCCGTCTGGCGCGCATCAGCGACGGCTGGTTCCCCAACTTCGCACCCGACGCCGCGGGTAAAAAAGCGGTAAACACCTTGAGGAAGTACATCCGGGAGGCCGGTCGCAAGCGTAATCAGGTAGGGATTGAAGGGCGCATCCGCATCGCCGGCAAGCAGCCGGAAGAATGGCTGGACGAGCTGAAAGCCTGGGAGTCTTTGGGAGCGGTCGGGGTAACGGTGGAAGCTCGTCGCGGCGGCCTGCAGTCGGTGGACCAACACATAGACGCCATCCGCCGCTTCAAGGAGGTGGTTGGGTAACCAGCCCGGTCCTTCGTGATCTCCGGCTACGGCGATTGTCGTAGTCAAGTGGACTCGCTTCAGTCACCCCTTATTCCATGCCGCTTTTACCCCTTGCTTCCCGGTCCCCACTGCAACTACGGTGCACTGTTACGTGCAACTAAGCTGGCTTTCCGCTAAAATATCTAATATCAGTTTGTTCTGTCGAGAAATGCCGAAAGCAGCCCCGGGGGCCTCAAACCCAAAGCTAAGGTCGGACCCAGATAGTTGTATGCCGAAACTCTGCGGGTTTAACCTTGGTTTTAGGTTAGAAAAAACCGGGCGTTGCAGGCGGATTCTTAAGGTGGATTTTTATGGTCTCTTTACTTCGTAAAATTGTGGGTGACAGCAGCGAAAAGGCTGCCGAAAGGATTCTGCCCATCGTCAGCAAGATCAACGCTCTGGAAGAAGCCACCCAGCGGTTGTCCGACTCCCAAATGCGGGATAAAACCGCGGAATTCAGGGCTCGTTTGAAGGATGGAGAAACCCTGGATGACCTGTTGGTGGAGGCTTTCGCGGTGATGCGGGAGGCCGCCCGCAGGAATATTGGGCAGCGGCATTACGACGCTCAGCTCATTGGCGGTGTGGCACTGCACCGGGGGCAGATCGCCGAGATGAAAACCGGCGAGGGAAAAACCCTGGCGGCTACCCTGTCCGTCTACCTCAATGCCCTGGCGGGGCAGGGGGTCCACCTGGTCACCGTTAACGACTATCTGGCCCGCCGGGACCCGGTTTGGATGGGGCCAATATACGACGCCTTGGGTTTGACGGTAGGGTGCCTCCAGCACGATAGCGCCTATTTATACGACCCCGAGGTCGAGGAACCGGCCAAGACCCGGGGCGCCGCCCCCAGCGGCATAAAGTCTCTTCGTCCCGTCAGCCGCGCGGAGGCCTACAACGCCGACGTTTTGTATGGCACCAACAACGAGTTCGGCTTTGATTACCTGCGGGACAACATGGCCATCGAGGTAGCCCATAAGGTTCAGCGAGATCTCAACTACGCCATAGTCGACGAGGTGGACAACATCCTGATCGACGAGGCCCGAACGCCTCTGATCATCAGCGGGCCGGCCGAAGAGCCGGTTCAGCATTACTACACCTTTGCCAAATTGGCGCCCCGTCTGCGGCTGGAGGAGGACTATGCCATAGACGATCGGACCCAGGCCATCTCCATGACTCCGGAAGGCATCGCCAAGATGGAGAAGTGGACCAACGTTGGCAACCTGTACGATTCGGAAAATATCCACCTGGTTCACTATGTGGAAAACGCTCTGACCGCCCACGTGCAGAAAAAACGGGACGTAGAGTACGTGGTCCAAAACGGCGAGGTGGTGATTGTCGACGAATTTACCGGGCGGCTCCAACCCGGCCGCCGCTGGTCCGACGGCCTGCACCAGGCTGTTGAGGCAAAAGAGGGGATAAAAATCCAGCGGGAGAGCGTCACCTACGCCACCATTACCCTGCAAAACTACTTCCGTATGTACCGCAAACTGGCGGGCATGACCGGAACCGCCGCCACCGAGGCAGACGAGTTTTACAAGATATACAAGCTGGAAGTCGCGGTGGTCCCCACCAACCTTCCCATGGTGCGGGTGGGGCATCCGGACCTGGTCTTTCAGACCAGCGAGGCGCGGTGGCGCGCCGTGGTCGAAGACATTGTGGAAATGCATGATATCGGAAGACCGGTGCTGGTCGGCACCACTTCCATTGAGGCGTCCGAAGATCTCAGTGAACGGCTGAACCGCCGGGGAGTGCAGCATCAAGTCCTGAATGCCAAGAACCACGAAGCCGAAGCGTCTATCATTTCGCAGGCCGGCAAAATCGGCGGGGTAACCGTATCCACCAACATGGCAGGTCGGGGAACCGACATAATTTTAGGGGGCAGCGACACCGACCGCACGGATTGGCAGGAGGAGCACGAACGGGTAGTGGAACTGGGCGGCCTGCACGTGTTGGGAACGGAGCATCACGACGCCCGCCGCATCGACAACCAGCTCCGCGGGCGTTCCGGACGTCAGGGAGACCCGGGCAGCGCCCAGTTTTATATCTCTCTCGAGGACGAGCTGATGCAGCGGTTCGGCGGGGAGCGCATCAAGACCTTCATGGGTTGGACCGGGCTCGATGAGGATGCCCCGATCGAGAACAAGCTGATTACCAAATCTATCAGTAACGCCCAGGTCAAGGTGGAGAGCTACCATTTTGACATTCGGAAACACTTGCTGGATTACGACGATGTGCTGAACCAGCAGCGAACGATCATCTACAACGACCGGCATCGCATTCTGTCCGGGGACAATCTGCGGGAGAAGGTCGTGGATATGCTCCGCCAAGAGTTCGCCGACCTGGCGCGGCGGAACCTACCCGGCCGCCATGCCGACGACTGGGATGTAACCAGCTTCATATCCGAATTGACGTTGATCTGCCCGCTACCACCAGAGTTGGATGAAGAGGAGAAGGTTTACAAGTTCAACCAGCAGCAGATAATGGACATGCTTTCCGATTACGCGGAGAAGGTCTACGACGCCCGGGAAGAGGAGCTGGGCTCGGAGCAGATGCGCACTCTGGAGCGCCTGCTACTGCTGCGGTCCATTGACGTTCACTGGGTGGCCCACCTGACCACCATGGAAAATTTGCGGACCGGCATCGGACTGCACGCCTATGGGCAACGGGATCCCCTGGTGGTGTACCGCACCGAAGGACACAAAACCTTCCAAGAACTGTTACAGCGCATGCAAGCCGACGTGGCTCACTCCTTGTTCCACGTAGTGGTTACTCAGCAGCCAGGCCGTCCTCAGGGAACCGGCGGAAACGGAGCGACTCAAGACACCCCGATGAAGCAGTTCAGCGCCGGCAAGAAGGCAGCGCCGACTGGAACCAAAATTGGTCGCAACGCCCCCTGTCCCTGTGGCAGCGGCAAAAAGTACAAGCGCTGCTGCGGCGCCAACCTTTAGTTACAAACTAGGGCTTTTTGCCGAATATTCTGGCGAAAAAGGACACCTTGGGCGGGGCGCTCTGTACCGGCTGCCCCGCCGGTTGCGCGGTTAGATACTTTTCCGGCTCGCCATCAAAGGCCACCTTGCACCCCGGGGCGCAGAAATAGTAGGTAGTTCCCTGGTAATCGCTCTGGCCACCCGGCGGATTATCCACATCCACGTCCATTTGGCAAATTGGGTCTACTGCTGTCGCCATTCTCGATTCCTCCGGTCATTGATTCCGTAGCATGGTAGGGACGCACGGCCGTGCGTCCCTACTACTATGCCCAAATCCCGCACTCTTCCTAAAGAGAGAAATGGTATAAGTCACTAGGTCTTGGCTTGACGCAGTCGTAATGAGTTACTAACCACCGTCACCGAGCTGAAAGCCATGGCAAGGGCCGCCAGCATCGGATTCAGAAATCCCGCGCTGCCAAAGAAGAACTGGAGGCCCTCCGGCACGCCTCC
>JADFQT010000165.1 GCA_022561675.1 Chloroflexota bacterium | reverse complement strand
GTAAATTGAGGCGCGGATACCGCCCAACGAGCGGTATCCCTTTAAGTTAGTCAATCCGGCGGCAGCGGCCTGGTCGACGAACCGCTGCTCCAACTCTTCATCGGGCAACCGGAAGGTTACGTTCATGGGCGAACGGTCCCCGGGCATGGCGTGACCTCGGTAGAACTCGGATGAGTCCAGCAGGTCATAAAGCAGCTGAGCCTTTTCCTGATTCCGCCGGGCCATCTCCGGCAAACCACCCTGCTGGAGGATCCACTTGATCACCAGCCCAAGGATGTAAATGCCGAAGACCGGGGGAGTATTGAAGGCTGAGCCGGCTTTTTGCTGGGCTTTATAACTTAGCATGGTTGGCAATGCATCGGGGCTGCGGGATACCAGGTCTTCCCGAATAATGACCAGGGTGACCCCGGCTATTCCCAGATTCTTCTGGGCTCCGGCGTAAATCAGTCCATACTTGGTCACGTCCAGCGGCTTGCTGAAGGCGTTGGAAGAGATGTCGGCAACCAGGGGTACTTCCCCCACTTCTGGCTCGGTTTTCCATTCGGTGCCAAATATTGTGTTGTTGGCGGTGAAGTGGACGTAAGCGGCGTTGGGGTTTAACTCTAGCTCCTCCTGGTAAGGAACCCGAGCAAACCCCTGAGCTTCGGTGGTGCCGGCAACATTGACGCGGCCCACCTTCTGGGCTTCTTGCAACGCCAACTTGGCGAAATGTCCGGAAACGATGTGGTCGGCCTGGCCGTCGGGGGACAGCAGGTTCATGGGCACCATGGAGAATTGCAGCGAGGCGCCACCCTGTAGAAACAGTACAGCGTAGCTGCTGGGAAGGCCGGCCAGCGTCCGGATGTCGGCCTCGGCCTGCTCCATCATATCCATGATGGTTTTGGAGCGGTGGCTCATTTCCAAGACCGACATGCCCAGGCCGGGCATGGCGAAAAGGTCGCGCTGAGCTTCCTCCAGCACCGGTTCCGGCAGGACTGCCGGCCCAGCGGCGAAGTTAAAAACTCTCTCGGTCATCTTTCTCCTGCGGGCCGCCGCAGTCGCTCCTAACTGGGACTAGCCCGGTTGGTTGGCCCCCCGGTTGGACCGAAGTAGAGTCTATTAGCGGACTGCCACCCTGTCAAACAGGCCGGGGAGACGCTCTAACGCACTGGACCATTTCCAGGATGGCATTCCGGAATGGTCTCGGTCGTACCTGGCCGGAGGACATCTACTCAACAAACTGGCATGAGCAGAAACCGACTCTTCTTAATCCAGGTCGGGCAGCTCCTCCCCGGGCAGCAAAACCCGTATTGTGCGTGGCTGGCCTGGTTCTCTCTCAATGAGTCCTCGTTTTCACAATGTCAATACCATCTGGTGCACTGAAGGAGGGGTCACCTTGAAGTATTGCTGCATGTCTGCCTCAGCGGGCGGGCGCCCATGAATTTTGCTGTAGTAGTGGATAAAGGCCAGATATTGGCCCTGTTGTCGGGTGTATTTTTGCCTCATTCGAGATCCCTTCCCCGATTCAAATGGCCAGCTGGCTTCGGGGCACATCCACCACGTCACCGGCAGTAGTCAGGTCCTGCTGAGCCGGTAACCAGGGCGACCAGCCCGTCTAAATTGAGGTTCGCATAGGGCATGAAAACGGTACTGTCCTCTGGGCACTGGCCCTCGGGTTAATGGCGCCATTATACCGTAGCATCGTCCCGACGCCGCCCTTGGCCTAGTCTAGCTTCAAGGTCAGCGGTCCAGCCAAATCCGAACGGCAGACGCCAAGATGATAGCGAGCGTCACCCCCACGTAGATTGAAACCATGGGCTCTTTCCACACCTTGGCGGCGTTGCCTTTCCTGCGGCGGGGACCGATCTTCTCCCTCATCGGGTACCGATTTCGGCCATGCTTTCCAAGTAGTTGAGCACGATTCCCACCGCCGCCAGGATGATTCCCACGATCAAAAGCCATCTCATCGAGAATATAGCTGCGTGCATATACCAGCCGCCCCAAGCCTTGCTTATCAGGACAGTGCAAGTTTTCATCTGACTGCCTCCTTGCTCCGAGGTTATTAATCTATTATTAGCAGCGTTGAATCACGAATATGTAGAAAGGTTAGCCATTTAACTCACGGACAGGGCACAGTACCGGAAGGCCCTTTTTTAGTAATCGCTACGCCTATACCAAATCCAAGGTGGGGTCTAAATGGACGCCATTGCAACCACTGCGGATTTCAATTTGGTTTTAGTTTAAAAATGCCGGTTGGAAACCTGCGTTGACAAGGTGTGAGGGCCCGGCTACAGTTCGGCACATCCTTGGCCTAACCAACCAAGGCAGCACCGGCTAATCGCCTCAGGAGTCAGCCATGAAAATCGGAGTGAATCTGATTAACTTTGGCCCGGGGGCCAATCCCCAGGCTTTAAAGAGCTGGGCGCAGCTTGCTGAAGCCCTGGGCTACCACCTGATCATGACCTCCGATCACATCGCCGTCACCCCCGATGTGCAGTCTCGGTATCCTGCTCCCTTCTACGAGCCGCTTTCCACCCTGGGCTGGCTGGCGGGAATAACCCAACACATCCAAATCGGCACAACCGTGATCATCCTTCCCTACCGTAGCATCCTTGAGACCGCCCGAGCCTGCGCCAACGTGGATCAGCTCAGCGGAGGACGCTTCATACTGGGCGTCGGCATTGGCTGGGCCGAGCAGGAGTTCCAGGCTCTGGGAGTCCCCTATCACCAGCGCGGCGCCATGACCAACGAGTACCTGGAGGCACTTCGGCTCCTTTGGAGTCAGGACGTGGCGACATTTGAGGGCAAGTTCGTCTCCTTCAAGGAAGTAAATACGGCTCCCAGGCCGGTGCAGTCACCGGGTCCGCCCATCTGGGTAGGCGGCTCCAGCGACGCTGCGCTAAGACGCGCAGTTTTATGGGGCGATGCTTGGCATCCGATCCGCATTCGTACCGGCTGGCTGAGGAAAACCGGTATCCCTCGGTTGAAAGAAGTAGCCGAACGGGAAGGTCGTCCCGTGCCCGCTATCTGCCCCAGGATTCGGCTGCGGCTGACCGAAACCCCCCAGCCCGACGATGACCGGGTCGCCGGCGAAGGCAGCCTGGACCAAGTACATCGGGACCTGGCGGAGCTGGAGGAGCTGGGCTGCTCCTACGTGGTGCTGGATAATTACTTTGACGATCCGGAGGCCATGCGGCACCATGAGGCGTCGTGGAGGATGCTGAGCGTGCTAGCGGAGAGGGTCCTGGACTTGGAAAACCAAAACGTTCGCTAGCGGAATATGTCCAAATCACATGGGATACAAGGGTTGGAGTCACCCGGGCGTTTAATCCGGGGGTTGCACCCGTAAGGGGAGATGGCTATGAACTATGACGTGATAATCGTAGGCGCCGGATCCGCCGGCTGCGTGCTGGCAGCTCGGCTGTCGGAGGACCCCAACCGCTCGGTGCTGCTGCTGGAAGCGGGACCGGACTACCCCGACTTCGAGCGCTACCCGGACGACTTGAAGTACGGATATAACCAGACGGCCTCGGCCGTAGGCGCGCCCCACAACTGGTCCTTCGTCGGGACGGCCACACCCCAGCAGGACCAGCCGATGCCGGTGCCCCGGGGTCGGGTGGTCGGCGGCTCCAGCGCGGTCAATGGTCAGGTTCTGCTGCGAGGAGTTCCGGAGGACTATGACAACTGGGCGGCCTGGGGTAACGACGAGTGGTCCTTTATCAAAACCCTCCCTTATTTCAGGAAGCTGGAGACGGACACGGACATTAAAGACGACTTCCACGGCTTCGACGGCCCCATACCGGTACGCCGTCACCAGCGGGAAACCTGGCTTCCGGCGCAGGTTGCCTTTTACCGGGCTTGCCGGGACCAGGGTTATCCAGAAGACCCGGATATGAACCACCCGGACTCCGGGGGCGTGGGACCAATTCCCATGAACAACCCGGGCGGTGTCCGGATGAGCACGGCCTTAACCTACCTCAATCCGGTGCGGCACCGGCTCAATCTCACCGTGCGTTCCGGAGTGACGGTACGACGGGTCCTGTTCCAAGGCAACCGGGCCACCGGCGTGGAGCTGGAAAGCGGCGGCGAGACTTTTGTGGTTGCGGGCAGTGAATTGATTCTCTGCGGCGGAGCGATTGGGTCCCCCCAGCTGCTCCTGCTGTCCGGAGTGGGACCGGAGGACCATCTGCGGGAGATGGGTATCCCGGTGCAGCATGTGCTGCCCGGCGTGGGGCAGAATTTGAGAGACCACCCCAACGTGCGGATTCCGGTGCGGGTCAAAGAGGACTTTCCCCTGGACCCGGAGGCGCCCCGGACCCAGCTGGCCCTCCGCTACACCGCTGCCGGCTCGAAGGACCGCAACGACATGCAGATTCTGCAGTCCTCCTTCTCTTCCCCCATGGGCGGCGACCCTCTAGAGGGGGAGGGAATACGGTTCACCTGCATCGTTGAGCTGGCGGTGGGAGCCGGCGAGTTGAAGTTGGCTTCAACGGACCCCCACGTGCAGCCCGACTTGAACTATGGCTACCTGGAGGATGCCTGGGACCGGGAGCGGCTGCGGGAAGGGGTTCGCCTCTGTCTCAAACTTCTGGAGAGCGAATCCTACCAGAGCTTCGTAGAGGAGTGCATCAGCCCCACCGCCGAGGATCTGGTGTCCGACGAGGCGTTGGACCGGTGGCTCTTGCAGAACGTCACCACCACCCAGCATATCTGCGGCACCTGCAAGATGGGACCCGACTCCGACCCGACGGCCGTGGTGGACCAGTACTGTCACGTGCACGGGCTGGAGGGTCTGCGGGTAGTGGACGTTTCGGTGCTGCCCGACTGCATCCGCGCCAACACCAACGCCACCACCATTATGATCGCGGAGCGGGTCGCCGACTGGATGAAGTAGCTACTCTTGCAGTTAGATCCGAAACCGCCGATTAGATTGCCCGCAGCTAGGGTTCTTGGTACACTGTGGCCCTTGGTAGGCTGAGGTACACTGACCGGGCAACAGCCAACTACTCGGCAGACTCGAATTTAGGAGGAGCTATGATTTACGAACTCCGCACCTATACCCTCAAGCCGGGAGCGGTCCCGGAATTTGAAGAGCGGTTCGCCAAGAGGCAGCCCTTCCGCGAAAAGCACTCCAAGCTGGGCGCATTCTGGCACACCGAGTTCGGTCCCTTGAACCAGGTGGTCCACATCTGGCCCTACGAGAACCTCCAGCACCGGCAGGATGTGCGGGACGCCATGGCGCAGGACCCGGACTTGCAGCAGCTGCGCGGCACCGACCTGATCGTGCAGCAGGAATCGGAGATCTACAACCCGGCGCCCTTCATGCGTCCGCTGGGTGGCGACCAGGCCCTGGGGAACGTCTACGAGATGCGCAGCTACACCTTCCTGCCGGGGGCGATACCGGGGCTAATTGAGAGCTGGGCCAAGGCCATACCCCAGCGGGAAGAGTTCTCCCCCCTGGCGGCAGGCATGTCCACCGAGCTGGGAGGCTTGAATAAGTGGGTCCACATCTGGCCCTACGAGAGCATGGCGGAGCGAGACCGTATCCGCGCCGCAACTCGCGAGGCTGGAGTCTGGCCTCCCGGCGGCTCTTACCGCGAATCGATGGTCAAGCAAGAGAACAAAATTCTGGTCCCCGCCGCCTTCTCGCCAATGCACTAGAGCTCGCGTCGGCATTTCACCGCTCATCGACGGCCTTAGCTTCTGGGCGCCAAGTTATCCATTGACCCAGAGCCGGGGCCGTCTGCCATTTGAGACGGAATGTGAGAAGCGGCCGTTCATGGTTCGACAGGCCCACCACGAACTGGAAATGCGATTCAGCCTGAGCCTGTCGCCTCAGCAACTCGACGGGTGATGGCACCAGGTTTTTGAAACTCACTACCAATCCTCTCAGAGCCTGTGTCAAAAGCATCGATGGGCCCTGTGGCGGTCTAGTCGTCGCTCCGGCGAAAGCCGGAGCCCAGACGTCCTCCCCTGTTTGATGGGTGGATGACGCTGGATTCCGGCCTGCGCCGGAAT
>JADFQT010000164.1 GCA_022561675.1 Chloroflexota bacterium | reverse complement strand
AGGTCTACTCCGGCGATGAGATGGACCTGGCCGGATTCGTGGTCGGCGCGGTGGAACGGGACCAGCTCCTCGAATCGCGAAACATCGAGGCCGGCAACGTCCTGGTGGGCGTGCCCTCCAGCGGCCTGCACACCAACGGCTTCTCCCTGGTGCGCCGGGTCTTCCACCTGGAACAGGATTCCTCGGCGCTATTCCGGCACTACGATGAGTTGCGCCACCGGCTGGGAGAGGAGCTGTTGGTGCGGCACCGCTGCTACTATCCGCTGCTGGAGCCGGTTTTCCCCCTGGTCAAGGGACTTTCCCACATTACCGGCGGAGGTTTGCCCGGAAAGATGCCCGCTATTCTTCCGGTGGACAGCGCGGCGGAGTTCCAACTCGGTTCCTGGAAAGTGCTCCCTATTTTCTCTCTGATACAGGAGGAGGGTCGGATAGAGGACAGCGAAATGTATCGGGTTTTCAACATGGGCCTGGGTATGGTCGCCGTTTGTGACGAGGAATCGGTGGCTACCATCCAGGACGCGGTGCCCGATGCCCTGGTGGTTGGTCAAGTCGTTCCCAGAGGAGAAGGGCCGGCGGTAACCTTCAAATGAATCCAACGCCGGTAACTCCAACCCTCGCCCGGAACATGCCCAGGGGCCCGGCCAAGCAACGCCGGTACCCCTGAGCCTTGAATTCATCGCTGAACACGGTCGGAGGAGCCACTGTTTGGGGGAATCCCCCTTATGCATGAGTCATCCCAGATTTTGAGGAGGAGCGCCCTCTGCATTACCTTCCCTTCATGCCTGGAGGCTCTGGCGTCCCGTCTTTGGCAAGCCCATCTCCGGGTCTATCATCGAACCAGTGAATTCGGGATGATTCATGCTGAGGGGGATTTGGGTCTCCCCAGCTTAGCAATATCTTCATGGGTCAATCATCCGAGTTGGAACCGCCTTGGGGGAAAGAAGTGAAGGCATTAATCAGCGTCTACGATAAGACCGGCATCGTTGAGTTTGGCAAGCAGCTGGCCGCGGCCGGCGTGGAGCTCATCAGCACCGGTGGCACCCATAGCATCCTGACCAACGAGGGCGGGCTGCCGGTCAGGCAGGTGTCCGATGTCACCGGCTCGCCCGAGATTCTGGACGGCCGGGTCAAAACTCTACATCCGGTAATCCACGGCGGCTTGCTGGCCCGCCGGGACCTCCCCGACCACCTGGACCAGCTGAAGAAGCACAACATTGACCCTATCGATATGGTGGTGGTCAACCTTTATCCCTTCCGGGAGACGGTCAGCCGTCCCGATGTGAGCCTGGAGGAAGCGCTGGAAAACATCGATATCGGCGGGCCCACCATGCTGAGGGCCGCCGCCAAGAATCACCCATCCGTGACCGTGATTGTCGACCCGGCGGACTACGGCTGGGTAGCCGAAAAACTCGCGGCCAGCGGTCTTACTCAGGAGGACCGCCGCAGCCTGGCCGCCAAAGCCTTTCATCATGTGGCGTCCTACGACGCCGCGGTAGCCGCATATTTGAGCACCACCGTCGGCGAATCGGAGAGCCTGCCGGAGAATCTGAGTATTTCCCTGGTGCAGACCGCATCCCTGCGCTACGGGGAGAATCCCCATCAGGCCGGCGCATTATATGTGGCGGAGGGAGTTACCTCCGGGGGCGTGGCCGGAGCCCGGCAGCTCCACGGACGGGAGCTTTCCTATAACAATTTGATGGATGCCGACGCCGCCTGGCGCATTGTCAGCGACTTCTCCGACACCACGGCAGTGGTTATCAAGCACGCCAACCCCTGCGGGCTGGCCAGCCATGTCCAACAGCTTATCGCTTATCAGAATGCCTTCGAGGGAGATACGGTCTCTGCCTACGGTGGCATTGTTGGATTCAACCGTACCCTGGACGCCCCCACGGCCAAAGCCATGGCGCCGGTCTTCTACGAGGTGGTGGTGGCCCCCGATTACGCGCCGGAGGCTCTGGAAATTCTAAAGAAAAAACGAAACTTGCGCATTCTGGCCGTAGACCCGGTGGTCCAGAGCGGTCAATCCTCCAGCTACGACCTGCGAGTGATATCCGGTGGGATACTGGTTCAGCATCCGGACACAATTACCGAGGACCCGGATGGCTGGCAGACGGCCACCCACCGGGCGCCCACCGAGGAAGAGCGCCGAGACCTGGCCTTCGCATGGAAGGCGGTGAAGCACATCAAGTCCAACGCCATAGTGTTCGCCAAGGACCTATGTTTGGTTGGCATGGGCGCCGGACAACCCAACCGGGTTGTCAGCGTCCACCTCTCCCAGCGGATCGCCGGAGATAAGGCCAAGGGAAGCGTCCTGGCCTCCGACGCTTTCTTCCCTTTCCCCGACAATGTCCAGCTGGCCGCCGAAGCTGGGGCCACCGCCATTGTTCAGCCCGGGGGCTCGATACGAGATGACGAAGTGGTGGCAGCGGCTAATGAGCATGGCCTGGCGATGCTGTTTACCGGAGTGCGTCATTTCCGGCACTAATGGACTGCACTGATGACCTGCACCGATGGCGAGGGCCAGGGAATGATGCCTGTCCTCTTGGAATAATTGGCGAACCAAGGGTGGCTCTCCGGAAAAGCGGGATTTGAATTCGACAGTTGACATAACCATACCAGTCTACAACGAGCAGGATGCTCTTCCGGAGAGCATTCGACGCCTGCACCGATTCCTGGAGGAAAACCTGAAGAATCCCTGGCGCATTACCATCGCCGACAACGCCTCCACCGATGCAACCCGGTCCATTTCCCAACTGCTGAGTCAAGATTATTCCAGAGTCAGCTATCTATACGTGCCCAATAAGGGCCGGGGGAGGGCACTTCGCGCGGCCTGGATGGACAGCACCGCCGACTTTGTCGGTTACATGGACGTGGACCTCTCCACCGATCTGCGGCATTTCCCCCAGCTCATAGCGGAGTTGGAGTCGGGATACCATATCGCCATCGGCAGCCGGTTGAGCAGGGCGTCCCAGGTAACCCGCGGCCTGAAGCGGGAAATCATCTCGCGCAGCTACAACCTGCTAATTAAAGGCATGTTCTTCACCTCCTTCCCCGACGCCCAATGCGGGTTTAAGGCCCTGCATCGGAGGACCGCCGCAGCCCTGGTGCCAAGCATTCTCAACAACAACTGGTTCTTCGATACCGAGCTGCTGATTCTGGCAGCCAAGCGAGGATACCGAATCAAGTCGGTCCCGGTAAAATGGGAAGACGACCCCAACAGCTCGGTAAATGTGGCCAGCACGGCGACTGAGGACATCAAGGGTTTGTTTCGCTTGCGCTTCGGCGGCATACCAAAAATTCCCGGACCCCCCGGGCCCATTGATAGTGGTCAGCTTTAAGGAAATTGACTCGAAATTGCTCCCAGGCGGTTCGGCCCGCGTCCGTCGATCTCCAGAGCGGTGGAAAAAGCCAGGTTCTACCCTTTAATAAGGGGGACAGGGGCATGTATCGTGGCTGAGGACTCGGACGCCACGTCATTTCGAGGGAGCCCTTCGGCTCAGTTCAGGATAAACTCCGCGACCGAGAAATCTTAGATTCCTCTTCTTCACTGCGTTCCGGCTCGGGATGACACCATTCTCCATGCGAAGGTGTCTTGACGAGTGCCTAAATTTAGATAGGCCTGTCAGCTTAATACGGGCAGGACGGAAGGAGTTATATTGCCAGATTTACTGAGCCTCAATCCCACAGCCAAACCCGGCCGGAGGAGCCACCGTTTTGGGAAATCCCCGTATATTCCCCGTCAAGAGGGGGACTGAGGGAAATTTGGATCTCCCAATTTTAGCAATTTCTGCAAGGGTCAATAAGCATCAAAACAAAGGGAGGAAGCCTGTAAATGGAACTTGGTCTCAAGGGTAAAAACGTCATAGTAACCGGGGGCGGCTCCAACATCGGACGAGCTATTGTCCACGCCTTTGCCGCGGAGGGCTGCAACGTGGTTATAGCCGAGCTGGTGCCGGAACAGGGAGAACGGGTGGCCGAGGAAGTGCGGGCGCTGAACCCCGACAGCCGGGTTCAAGTCATCGCCACGGACGTCACCGACGACCGGCAGGTCACCTCCATGGTGGAGCAGAGTGTCAGGGATTTCGGCCAGGTGGACGTGCTGGTTAACAACGTGGGGTGGACCATCGACCGGCTGTTCCTGGACAAACCCAGGGAGGAATACGAGAAGGAAGTGGCGGTGAATCTGTGGAGCCCGATCAATTGCATCCACGCCGTTCTGCCCCACATGATCGAGCGGCAGTCGGGGGCCATCGTGAGCATCAGCTCCGACGCCGGCCGGATGGGGGAGTATCGGGAGGCGGTTTATTCGGCCTGCAAAGCTGGAGTCATCGCCCTGAGCAAAGCCATCGCCAGGGAAACCGGACGCTATGGCCTCCGGCTCAACGTGGTCTGCCCCGGATTGGTAGTTCCCCCGGGAGAGGAATCCATTAGCGAAGAGAGCATGTGGAACCAGATGAGGGACATCTTCACCGAGGATGTGCTGGACCGGGTCAGCAAAAGCTACGTCTTGCGGCGGATGGGCACTGCCACCGAGATAGCCAACGCCGTGGTCTTTCTGGCCTCCGACGCGGCAAGCTTCATAACCGGCCAGACGCTGAGCGTAAGCGGCGGATACACGATGATTTAGTTTGGGACATGGCTCGGCTGGAGCGGCAAAACAAGAGGCCCGGGCGAATCCCGGGCCTCTTGTTTTGTGCTGGGTTAAAGGTCTAGGTGGCTTAAAGAGCCGCGACCTGCTCACGCAGAGATTCAAGCTCCAGAATCAGCTGGGCCTTGGTCTTTTTACCGTCGTTGGCTGGAGCCTTGTTGTTTTGCGCCACCAACTCCAGAGCCCTGGCCTCTATCTTGGGCATGAGGGCCTGCACCAGACTTTCATCCACAGCCGCGGCCACAGTGGGATAGCCTGCCCGCTCAATCATGGAGCGCAGATTGCCGGCCTTGAACTGGTCCAGCGTCCACCTCAGGGTGTCCGGGGCAGTGGTGGTGTCCCAATAGATGCGAACATCCTGCCCTCGAGGACCGTAATGGTAGTGGGGACCGTTCTCAAAACAGTCGAAGGCCAGCAGCTCGAACTCCTGACCCAGGGCATCGGTGAGAACGTGAATCGCCAGGCCCCGGTCGTTGGCCAGCTCCCGGTATTCCAGCCCGAAGCGAATGTTCCCGCATTCGATCTTGTCGCCTTCCAGCAGGCGCTCCATCTGGTGGTGCACAAACCGGCGCTCGTTTTGAGACTTGTCTCGGGCCACGGAGTCAATCTCGTCCATCTTGGAGTTGGATATAGGGTTCGCCTCCACTTTCTCCGCCAGCTGGTCGTAGCCGGCACGACGGATCATGGTGGGAAGCTTGTGCCGTATTTGGCCCAAGGTCCAACCTACTGGATTGTGTACGGTAGTCTTGTCCATGTGCAGGCGAACGTTGTGGTTCATGGGACCATAGTGGTAATGAGGGTCCTGGTCGAAACAGTCGAAGCGCAGTATCTCGGTATCTTCTCCTTCGACATTGCCGTAGACCTGGATCATCAGCCCCTGATCCGGCATGAGCTCCTTCCGATAATCCATTGCAATGCTTACCGCACCGGCATCAATAACAGTGCTTGCCTTTTCCACGTTGCCCCTCCTTAGAGTTGATTATTTGGTCCAGATTCCAGGTCAACAACAAACCCGACTCTTAAGTTTGAAACCGCTCCAGCGCACCTGGGAAGCGCCATTACCGTCAGCCGGTGGGTCAAACCCATTTACCAACGGATAGAAGCTACCTGAAACTGTCGCGGTGGTCGACTCGGTAAGAACTGGCTCCAGATTGGTGCAATTATATCACGACTACCTGCTCTGGGAAATCGCCGCCCAGGTTCGCCCGTTTTAAGGAAGGAGCTGCCGGGAACTTGCGAGATGCTTGACTGGTTTGCATCCCGCGTTTGTATTCAGTGTTGGTATTCCGGGCTGAATGCTTGCCACCCACGAAGCGTTGGGTTAACTTCAGGGAGGCTTTCCAGCTTTTGCGGTGGGAGCTTCGAC
>JADFQT010000163.1 GCA_022561675.1 Chloroflexota bacterium | reverse complement strand
AGTTGGAATAGCGCCAAAGCGGAGTAGGGGGAGGGAACGCTGGCGAAGCGCTCGGACATGATGGCGGCCGCGTCAACCCCTATAGTGTTCATAAAGTTGGTCTTGATATAGTTTCGGCGCCCTGCTTGGAACCCGTCGTCCAACTGCGCCTGGACCTGAGCGTAAGGCACCGGGCCGATGAGGTCCGCCAGTGGCGAGCCAATATCCCGGAGCGGCTGGACAACCCGTTCACCGGCCTCTATAGGTCCGTTGTAGCAGACGATAATGGCGACCACCGGTTGGCCCTCGGGCGAGGTGAGCAAGGCGGCTCCCGTCATTAGCTCATCGGGGGCACCGCTGACGAGCTCATGGTAGGACGGGAGGACTTCCTTAGCTTGCTCCAAGGGATAGATCAACATACCGCCCAGAACTGTTGGCCCGACGGGATGTAACCGGTACTCGAAGGACGTCACGATACCAAAGTTACCGCCGCCACCGCGCAGGCCCCAAAACAGCTCGGCGTTCTCCGTGGCGCTGGCCGTAAGGAATCGGCCGGCGGCGGTGACGATATCTGCGGAGAGCAGGTTGTCCACAGTAAGCCCATATTTGCGGCAGAGCCAGCCGATGCCGCCGCCCAGGGTGAGTCCTGAGATCCCCGTATCGGTCAAGGTACCGCCGGTGGTGGCCAGGCCGAAAGCCTGGGTCTCCCGATCGAACTCACCCCACTTGACGCCAGCTTCGGCGCGAGCCGTTCGTTTGTCGGGATCGACCCGCACTCCCTTCATTGGAGACAAGTCGATCATTATGCCGCCCTCGCAGACGGAGTTTCCGGGAAAGCTGTGGCCGCCTCCTCGTACCGCCGCCAGCAAATTGTTGGTCCGGGCGAAGTTGACGGAGTTGATAACGTCGGACACCCCGGCGCAGCGGACGATAAGGGCCGGGCGTTTGTCAATCATGCCGTTCCAGATCGTCCTGGCCTCGTCATAGCCGGTTCCCCCCGGTAATATCAGGTCTCCACCCAGGCTCTTGTTGAACTCTTCGATGACTGCCTCCTGAAGAGTCGTCTCTGGGCCCGTTAGTGTAGCTACTCGCAAGTCCACCATGCTTCCTCCTACCATAAATTCGCTGGCTGGGGCATCCGAATTAATCTTTGGCTCTAACCTACCCTTGACTCGACCCGCCAACCGGCAGTACCGGTTAGGAACTAGCCGCTATCCCCTTACCCGGGGCTTGAGGCAGTCCCGGGCCACCAGTTCCTCTGCGATTTGGATGGAGTTGAGCGCGGCGCCTTTGCGCAGGTTGTCGGAAACGACCCACATGGCCAGGCCGTTGGGGTGGGAGGCGTCCTGACGAATGCGGCCGACGAACACGTCGTCTTGCCCGGCCACATTCCAGGGCATGGGGTAGATCTTATTCGACGGATCGTCCATCACTTGCAGCCCCGGCATCTGACTCAAGATTTCTCTGGCCTCTGCGGTTGACATGGGATGATCCAGCTCGATATGCAGCGCGACGCTGTGGGACACGTACACCGGCACCCGCACGCAGGTGGCGGAGACGGCGATTTCGGGGGAGTGCAGAATCTTGCGGGATTCATCGATCATCTTTTGCTCTTCCCAGGTGTAGCCGTTGTCCAGGAAAGCATCGATGTGAGGTATCACGTTAAAGCCTATTTGTTGGGGTTGCGCCTCCGGCTTCACCGCGCCACCCTTCAGCAGGGTGAGACTCTGCTCCCGCAACTCGGTCATGGCGGCGCCGCCCGCTCCGGAAACGGATTGATAGGTGTCCGCCACTATGCGTCGAATGGGATTGGCCTGGCCAAGGGGATGGGCCACCATTACCAGGGGCGTGGTGGAGCAATTGGGAATGGCAATAATCCCCTGGTGGGCCTCCACATCCGGTCCGTTAACTTCTGGGACCACCAGAGGAACATCTGGCTGCATGCGAAAGGCCGAGCTGTCGTCGATGACCACCGCTCCGGCGGCCACCGCGATGGGGGCCAGCTCGAGGCTGACGGCGGTGCTGACCGAGATGAAGGCAATATCCACTCCCCGGAAGGAATCCGCGGTTGTCTCCTCCACCACCAGCTCCACGCCATTAACCGTGAGCTTCTTCCCGGCAGAGCGTTTGGATGCCAGCAGCTTGAGGTTGCGCAATTCCGGGTGACGTTTTTCAATTATCCGCAGGAACTCGGTGCCTACGGCGCCGGTGGCTCCCACTACCGCTAAGGTCAGGTTCTCCAAAATCCGCTCATCACCCGCCAAGTTTTTTCCCTCTGGCTATAAGCCCAGAACATTTTCCAGCCCCACAACCAGCCCGGGCTGTTTCACCACCTCGCGTACACAGCGAACAACCCCCGGCATGTAGCAGTCACGGCCCATAGTGTCGTGACGCAGGGTGAGGGTTTGTCCGGGAGCGCCCATGGTTATCTCGTGGTGAGCGCTACGCCCCGGCATGCGAAGACTGTGGATAGTTATACCGTTGTACTCCCCGCCTCGAGTATTGGGCAGGTTCTCCTTCTTCGTTTCGGTACGGGTGAAGCTCTTCTCCTTTCCCAGGCTCTGGGCCAGGGCCAGGGAAAAACCGGAGGGAGCGTCGATTTTGCCTTCGTGATGGGTTTCGACAATGTCCAGGTAGTCGAAAAAGGGGGCGGCTTGCTCCGCCAGCTTTTTTAGGATTACCGCGCCCAAGGCGAAGTTTGGGGCAACAATGATACCGATGTTCTTGTCGCTGGCCAGGGCATCCAACTGCTTCAGGTGCTCTTCGGTCAGGCCGCTGGCACCCAGCACCATGTTCACGGAGCAGGCGGAAGCTACGGGAACCGCCTCCATGCAGGCGGCGGCATTGGTGAAATCTATCAATACCGCCGGATGGGTTTGGGTGAGAATATCCTCCAGGTTGGTCGAGAGAGGCACCTCGCCCCCATCGGACAACTGCAGGGTGGCCCCTCTCTCCTGGCGGCAGATGGCTCCCACCAGGTCTAGGTCGGGCTCCCGGCCGAGCGCGGCGATGGTTTCCATCCCCATTTTTCCGGTGGCGCCGTTGACCACCACTCTAATCGCCGGCATAGTAACCTCCTGATGGCAGGCCGCCAGGATAGAATTGGCCTAAATATTACCACGCAGGTGCTGCTGGGGAAAGTTAGAACCAGAAAAGGGGCGAGCTTCAGGCTCGCCCCTTTTCTGGTTGCACCGCTGAAGTGGCTCACGGACGGACGGCTGTGCCAACCCCGAAGATTGGGATTAGCGCGGTTGAGAGCCGCTGCCTCCCAGGAAGGTTCGTTCCGACGTGCCCCCGGCTCCGGGTCTGGAACCTCCGCCGGGTCTGGGTCCACCCGGGCCCGGTCGCCGTCCCCGGTCTCGGTCCCCAGCGTTGAACCCACCTCGTCCGCCGGGGCCGCCCCCGGGTCGAGGCCGCCCTCGATCCCGGTCCGGGAAGGGTGGACGAGATTGCTGGGGCCGGGGAGCCGCGCCGGACGGAGCACCGCCGTTGCCACCAAACAAGGCTCTCCGAGAGAGGTTGACCCGTCCCATCGAGTCGATCTCCTGGATCATCACGGTTATTTCCTGGCCCATCTGCGGTTCGCCTTCCATGTCACCCATCTCTTCGGTGCGCAGCAGGCCGTCCTTGCCCGGCAGGAGCTCGACGAAGGCACCAAAGTTGGTGATCCGCGCGATCTTCCCGGTCATAATATCTCCCACCACCAGGTCCCGGGTCAGCCCTTCGATCTTGCTGCGAGCCAGGTCGAGCATGGCCTGGTCGGAGGAGCCTATGGTGACACCGCCGTCGTCGGCCACATCTATGGAGGCGCCGGTTTCTTCGATGATTGCGCGGATTACCCTACCGCCCGGACCGATCACCAGCCCGATCTTCTCCACCGGTATCTGGATCCGAATCATCTTGGGAGCGTAGGGGCTCATCTGCTCGCGAGGCTGGGAGATGGCCTCGCTCATCTTGTCCAGGATGAACAGCCGTCCTATCCTGGCCTGCTCCAGCGCTTCACTGAGCATCCCGGTAGTAAGGCCGGTGAATTTGATGTCCATTTGAAGGGCATTAATTCCCTGGGCGGTGCCGGCGACTTTGAAATCCATGTCTCCCAGGAAATCTTCGATGCCCTGAATATCGCTGAGGATGGCGTATTGCCCATCGGGATCGGTAACCAGGCCCATGGCAATTCCGGCCACCGGCGCCTTCATCGGGACGCCAGCGTCCATCAGCGCCATGGAGGTGCCGCAGACACTGCCCATGGAGGTGCTGCCGTTGGAACCCAGGCACTCGGAAACCACCCGGATGGCGTAAGGAAATTCCTCTTCGTTAGGCAGCGCGGCCAAAATTGCCCTCTCCGCCAAAGCTCCGTGACCGATTTCCCGCCGGCCCGGTGAGCCTACCCGGCGTGCCTCTCCCGTGGAATAAGGAGGGAAGTTATAGTGGTGCATGAACCGCTTGGTGCCGTCCGGGCCCACCGTATCCAAGGTCTGCCTCATATTTAAGGAGGCTAGGGTGGCGACGGAGAGAACCTGAGTCTGTCCTCGGGTGAACAGGCCGGAGCCGTGGGTTCGCGGCAGCAGGCCTACCTCGCAGGTAATTGGCCGAATTTCTTCTCTGGCGCGCCCGTCGGGACGAACCCCCTGATGCAATATGCGGCTGCGGACTTCACCCTTGAGTACCTGCTTAAAGCCTTCGGCAACTTTCTGAGCCGGGTAGCTGTCGGCCAGGCGTTCCTGTGCCTCCTCTTCCAAACTGTCCAGACCCTCATCCCGCTCGGCTTTGAAGGCGTTCCGGCCCAGCACCTCTTGCATTCGCTCCTGAACCAGGGTCTTGACCTGGTTCAGAATCTCTGCCGTTTCGTCCGCTTCGCCGGCGAGCTCTAGCTTTGGTTTACCGGCTTGGCTGGCCAGCTCCTGAATCAGGGAAATTACTACCTGATTGGCTTCGCGGGCTTGCCGAATGCCCTCCAGGATCACCTCTTCCGAGACCTCGTTGGAACCCGCCTCCACCATGATTATGGCATCTTCAGTGCTGGAGACAACCATGTTCAGCTGGCTTTCGCTGATTTCCTGATAGGTAGGGTTGATGATGTACTGGCCGTCTTTGTAGGCCACCCGGCAGGACCCAATAGGACCCTCAAATGGTATCTGGGAGATGGACAGAGCGGCGGATGTACCGACCATGCCCAGGATCTCCGCCGGATGCTCCGGGTCGGCGGACAGGACGGTGATGATTATCTGTACGTCGTTGTGAACTCCTTTGGGGATGAGAGGTCGGATGGAGCGGTCGGTCAGCCGGCAGGCCAAGATGGCCTCCTGGCCTGGTCTTCCCTCCCGCCGGAAAAAGCTGCCTGGGATCTTTCCGGCGGAGTAGAGACGTTCCTCATATTCCACCGTCAGGGGCAGGAAGTCGATATCCGGTCGGGCCTTGTCCGACATTACGGCGGTGGCCAGCACAATAGTGTCGCCCCGACGTACGGTGACCGAGCCGTGCGCCTGAAGGGCCAGCTTGCCGGTTTCAATGATTATTGGCTGGTCGCCAACCAGCCTCTGGATGACCAAAGGGGATGCAATAGTAGACATGATAAAGGGTAAGTTACCTCACAGATAAAATAGAAGGTGAGTCAGAATTGGTCAGCTTGGACAAAGAACGGGGATGGGTCTAAGGCAGGAACACTGGCGGACAATTAGCGGCGTAACCCCAACCGGGTTATCAAAGTCTGATAACGGTTGACATCTTCCTTGGTCAGGTAGTTGAGCAGTCTGCGGCGCTTGGACACCAAGGTCACCAGACCTCGGCGGGAGTGGACGTCCTTCTTGTGGACTCGAAGATGGTCGGTTATTTGTTTGATTCTCTCGGTTATTACCGCTACCTGTACTTCTGTGGAGCCGGTGTCGTTCTCGTGGACTCGATATTCCTCAGTAATCCTTTGCTTTGTTACACCATCCAGCATTGGCCACGCTTTACCTTATCTCTGTTCATCTTCACTCCGGGGCATTATAGCACAGGACGATTTTACAGACAACGAATTTATCGGGCACAACCAGGGCATCTTAGAGCCTTTGTTCAAAGATATCCGGGCATAGCATAATTCCCTGCACGTCATTCCGGCGCAGGCCGGAATCCAGCGTCATCTACCC
>JADFQT010000162.1 GCA_022561675.1 Chloroflexota bacterium | reverse complement strand
GCCGTTTGACGGAAGAATACGAAAGGACGGGGGAGGAAGCGCCCGGTGGTGGCTTCCTCCCCCGTTATTCTAATACGGACGCTGCCGGTTGCTAGATGCCTTTATTTGCGATAAATGAGCAAAGATCGGCGGTGCGGCAGGAGTACCCCCATTCGTTGTCGTACCAACCCATGATTTTGACCATGCGGTCCTGCATTACCATGGTGGAGAGAGCATCGAATATGCAGCTGTGGGGGTTTCCCCGGACGTCGGAGCTGACTATCGGGTCCTCGGTATATTCGAGGATGTCCTTTAATGGACCCTCGGAAGCCTTCAAGAATGCCTGGTTTACTTCCTCGACCGTCACATCCCGAGACAGATTGGCGACGAAGTCGGTGACCGAGCCGGTGGCGGTGGGCACCCGGAAAGCAATCCCATGCAGCCTGCCATTCAGCTCGGGCAGCACCAGGCCGACGGCCCGGGCCGCGCCGGTGCTGGTGGGGATGATGTTCTGAGCGGCAGAACGGGCCCGGCGCAGGTCCGAATGCCTCTGGTCCAGAATCGCCTGGTCATTGGTATAGGAGTGGATGGTCGACATCAGACCGTGGTCCACCCCGAAGGCATCGTGGAGCACCTTTACCATGGGTGCGAAGCAGTTGGTGGTGCAGGAAGCGTTGGAAACTATATTGTGCTGAGAGGGATCATAGGAGTGGTCATTTACCCCCAGGACCAGGGTCAGGTCCACGTTACTGGCCGGGGCGGAGATAATTACCTTGCTGGCGCCGCCTTTCAAATGTCCGCCGGCCTGTTCGCCGTCGGTAAAGATGCCGGTGGATTCCACCACCAGGTCCACACCCATTTCCGACCAGGGAATCTGAGCCGGGTCACGTTCTGAAAATACCTTGACGCTGCGACCGTCTATCACCAGATCCCCATTGTTGGCTTCCACCTGGCCCTGATAGACACCGTAGTTGGTGTCGTATTTGAAAAGATGTGCGTTGGTTTTGGCGTCGGTCAAGTCGTTTACCGCCACCACTTCCAGCGTGTCGGGATACCGGGCCAGGGCCGCCCGGACCACCAAGCGTCCAATCCTACCGAAGCCATTGATTCCCACGCGGGTCGCCATACTAAGCCTCCCAACCATTCCGGACTCGGCCTGATCCAAGAGTCAGCCGAAAGAGTCAGCCTTTCCCCTCCGGGAGCCGCCCCTCGGCCAACCGACCATATAATACCCGCTGAGAAGAGAAAGGGAAAGAGCAGCCTTAGGCCCCCAAGCAGGGTCCTTCTTTTGTCATTGCGAGGGCCGCAGGTCCGAAGCAATCTCAATAGGGTAACAAGGGATTGCTTCGCTGCGCTCGCAATGACAATTAGGAGAACCGAAAGGCTCTCAGGCCCTGGGCCCAACTGAAGATGGCCCCCAGCCGAACATTACCCGGTGGATTGGGGCGCTCTTGGGGATTCAGTGGCCGACCAGTCGGGAGGAAATTAATCCAGGGCAATCAGGCCGCGTTAATCAAGCCAGGTTCAGATGCGGGAAGGCTTGCCTTCCCGCGTAGCGGGCATCGGCGCCTAGAGAAGCTTCAATCCGGAGCAGCCGGTTAAACTTGGCCACCCTCTCGGAGCGGGCCGGCGCGCCGGTCTTGATCTGGCCTACGTTCCAGGCCACGGCCAGGTCGGCGATGGTCGTGTCCTCGGTCTCTCCCGAGCGGTGGCTCATCACGGCGCCCCAACCGGCCCCCCGGGTCAGCTGCAGCGCCTGGTAGGTCTCGGTCAGCGTGCCGATCTGGTTGGGCTTGAGCAGCACCGCGTTGCTGGCCTGTTGATCAATGCCCTTTTGTATTCGAGATATGTTGGTGACGAACAGGTCGTCACCGACCAGCTGCACCCGATTACCTAACCGGCGGCGCAGCTCCGTCCAGCCCGCCCAGTCGTCTTCATCCAACCCGTCTTCAATGCTGATAATCGGGTATTCCCTGGCCCAAAGCTCATACAGATCGACCATTTGGCCCGAAGACAGAGAGCGGCCCTCTCGATCCAGCACATATCGGCTCTCGGCCTTTTGGAAGAACTCGGAAGCCGCCACATCCAGCGCCAGAAACACATCCCGACCGGGCTCGTATCCCGCGCTGCGGACGGCCTGGAGCACGATTTCCAAGGCATCCCGATTGGAGGGCAGGGATGGAGCGAATCCGCCTTCGTCCCCCACGTTGAGGTTGTGCCCTCCCTCGCTCAATAGAGCTCGCAGGGACTGGTAAATCTCCGCGCCGGCGCGCAAAGCCTGGGAGAAGGTTTCCAATCCCAGGGGCACCACCATGAACTCCTGGATGTCGGTCGAGTTGGAAGCGTGCCGTCCCCCGTTCAGTATGTTGAACATGGGTACCGGCAGGCTGACCTCTCCCCCCTGGGACAGATACCGCCAGAGCTCCCCGTCTTGGGGGTGTAAGGCCAGCGATGCGGCCCGGGCGGTGGCCATCGAGACCGCCAGGATGGCGTTGGCGCCCAGCTTGCTTTTGTCCGCAGTGCCGTCCAGCTCCAGCATCCTCTGATCGACGGAGGCCTGGTCCAGCGGCGACATGCCCAGTAATGCCGGAGCGATGACATCGTTGACGTTACTGACCGCCTGCTGAACCCCCCTGCCGTGGAAGCGCCGGGGGTCCTTATCCCTCAGCTCCAGGGCCTCATAGCTGCCGGTGCTGGCCCCCGAAGGCACCAGGGCATGGGCCCGAACCCCATTGGATAGCTGAACCTCGGCCTCGACAGTGGGGTTGCCACGCGAGTCCAACGCTTCGTGGGCATTGAGCCCGGTGATTGTTATTGGGGCGATGGTTGTCCGGTCGGGTTGGACAGGCATAATTAGGCCCTGCCTCTCGTCGAGGCCGAGGGATTCCCGGGTGCTGAAGGACTCCGCGCCTGCGCCGCCGACAACGCTTTATCCACGGCCTCTTGGGCAGTGGCGGCGGGTATCATGCCGTCTCCAATGGGATCGCCGTCGCCTTTAACGGTCAGTGGCCAGCTGCTCAAGCCGATGACCGGTATGCCTTCCCCCAGGGCATGGGCGATTTCGGAGAGGGTTCCAAATGCGCCACCGATGGCGATCGCCGCCTCTCCGGTGTGTACCACGATAACGTTTCTGGCGTAGCCCATAGTGGTGACAATGGGGATGTCGACGTAGGAATTTGCATCTTTGGCCGACCGCCCCGGCAAAATCCCAATAGTTGTGCCACCGGCCTCTTTGGCGCCACGACAGACCGCCTCCATTACGCCCTTCAGGCCGCCGCACACCACTGTGGCTCCGCGCCGAGCCAGCTCCCGGCCCACCTCTTCGGCCAGGGCAACGTGCTCCGGCTTGGCGTCGCTGCTACCTATGACTGCGATTATCATTACCGTCTGACCCGTGTGCACCTGTTATGTCGTTTCATGTGGATGGTCCCGCATCAAAATTGCCTCCGGCCGGCAAACAATTATATCAGCCCCAAGGGGAGTTCGGACCAAGCTGCTGCTGCCCAGGCGAGCGTGCTGCAGCAGCTATCCGCCGGGCAATATGGCTCGGCTGGCGGCTTCGACCACTTCCAGCAGCGGAGCCGGGTAAATCCCAATCGCTACAACCGCCAAAAAGGAAATCCCAATGACCGCTGCCAGGGGCAGGGAAGGAAACCTCAGCACGGCCGGGTTGGTCACCGGATTACCTTCCGACGCTGTCGTTTCCACAGGCGACACCTCCGCTTCAACAGGCCCAGCGGACGGGGGCGCCGGCTCAATGTACATCTGCCGAATAACGTTCAGATAGTAGTACAGGGACACCAGGCTGCTGAATATGGCCAGCCCGGCCAGCCAGAGAAATCCTCCAGCAGCCACGGCGGTGAACAGATAGAATTTTATCGTGAACCCGGCGAAAATGGGCAATCCACCCAGGGAAAAGAAGCCCATAGCTATTGCGGCCGCCAGCAGAGGCTGCCGGTCGGCTAACCCCCCGAAATCAGCGATTTCTTCATGGCCGGTAGAGTTAAAGAAGGCTATCAGCGCGGCGAAAACCATCAGGTTGGTGACGGCATACCCGACCAAGTACAACATAATGCCATTAGCCGCCAGCAGCGAGTCCGGCGCCAGAGCGGCTATACCCGCCAGGACAAAGCCCACATGGGCAATGCTGGAGTAGGCCATTAGCCGCTTGATGTTTCGCTGAGCCAGCGCCACCAAATTACCCAGCAGCATGGTGAACGCCGCCAAAACCGCCACAATTATCTGCCACTCCGACCAGCGGTCGGCGGTCGGGACCAACCCTTCCGCCACGAACCTCAGCAGCAGGGCAAAGGCCGCGGCTTTGGAACCTATGGCCAGGTAGGCGGTTACCGGAAGGGGCGCGCCTTCATAGGTGTCGGGCGCCCACATGTGGAAAGGCACCGCCGCCAGCTTGAAACCCAGTCCCACTATGATCAATGCCAGCCCGACCCACAACGCCGGTCCTACCTGGGAGGGATCGCCCAGAGCGTCGCTGATCGCCGCGAATTGGGTTACTCCCAGAGTGCTGTACACCATGCTGATGCCGTAAAGCAGGATCGCCGAGGAAAAGGCCCCGATTATGATGTATTTTATGCTGGCTTCGTTAGACTTGGGGTTGCGCAGAGCGTAGGCAACCATCACGTACAGGCTGAAGCTCAACAGTTCCAGAGATATGTAGGCGGTCAGCAGTTCCCTGGATTGGGCCATCAGGTTCATGCCCAGGATAGAGAAAAGCAGCAGGCCGTAGAATTCCCCGGTATGCTCCAGAAACTGCTTCACGAAGTTGAAGGAGATCAAGATTATGAAGATGCCCAGCCCCAGAAAAAAGACTTTGAAAAACAGGGAGTAGGCATCGACGGCCAGCAGCCCACCGTAAAGGCTTTCGGTTTGACCCCAGAGCATCTTCAAAGAAAGGGCAATGACGCCGATCAACCCCAGAATGGAAAGCCAGGGCAGGACATTTTTGCGGTGCTCCGGCAGCAACAGGTCAACGACAAACACCAGCAGGGCGAGCCCGGCCAGGGCGAACTCGGGCGTCAGCAGATGTATGTTTTCGGTCAATGGCATGATTGATTAAAGCCCAGCCAGAACCGTGACCACTCCTTCGTTGATTACGCGCAGCAGCGGGGCCGGCCAGACACCTACGAAAATCAGAATCAGCACAAAGGCTCCGCCTACCGCCTTCTCCACCGGACTGGCGTCGGTCAGGTGCGCCCACTGGGGGTCCAGCTCCCCAAAGAAGGTGCGGGCCAGTAGCCGCAGGATATACACCGCGGTTATGGCCGCTCCAATGACTGCCAGAACC
The DNA here is from genome assembly GCA_022561675.1 of Chloroflexota bacterium. Lineage (GTDB taxonomy): Bacteria > Chloroflexota > Dehalococcoidia > Lucifugimonadales > UBA3495 > JADFQT01. The sequence goes on along the minus strand of JADFQT010000162.1, from coordinate 827 downwards.
GCCAATGGTAAGTAGGTGCGGAAGGTGCCCACGAATACCATGAACTCGGCAATAAATCCGCTGAGGCCCGGCAGTCCCAAAGACGCCAGCCCCGCAATGGCGAAGAAAATGCTGGTAGTCCCCATGCGCTTCATCAGCCCGTTGAGCACGGTGATATCGCGTATATGAGCCCGATCGTAAATAACTCCCACCATGGCGAACATGAGGGCGGTCATGATGCCGTGGGAGAACATTTGCAGCACTCCGCCGGCCACCCCGACCGGATGCAGGGTGGCTATGCCCATCAGGACGTAGCCCATGTGGCTGACGCTGGAATACCCGATAATGTATTTCAGGTCTCTCTGCGACACGGCGGATATAGCGCCGTAGAGCACGTTGACGGTGCCCAAGATGATCAATACCGGCATCCAGGTGGTGGCGCCCTCCGGCAGTAGCACAATCCCAACCCGGATGATACCGTAGGCTCCCAGCTTCATCAGAACCCCGGCGTGCAGCATGCTAACCCCGGTGGGAGCCGCCACGTGGCCGTCGGGCGACCAGGTGTGAAAGGGCCACAGACCGGCCAGAACTCCAAAGCCGACCATGAACAGCGGGAACACCCAGTTCTGGAATCCCTCGCTGAAATGCCCCTCCTGAGCCAGTTGACCCAAAAGTTCCAATGAGAAAGTGGGGGATCCCGCCCGCCCGGCCTCAACGTATACCGCCAGGATGGCCACCCAAACCAGGACGCTGCCGGCCACCAGGTAGAGCATCAGCTTCATAGCCCCATACTCTTTAGTGCGGAGGAAGCTGCCGAAATCGGTGCTGCTGCCCCACACACCAATTAG
>JADFQT010000161.1 GCA_022561675.1 Chloroflexota bacterium | reverse complement strand
GCATATCGCCCGGCGGATGTCGTTGTCGCTGACCAGCACGAAATCATCCAGGTGTTGCCTCAGAATGGATTGGGGGAGCTCATAGCCCGCGCCGGTCGCCACGCCCTCGGCGAAGGTTTCCATCTTAGCTTCCACCAGCTGGCCTCGCTTCCAGGACAAGAATCCCGCCGGAGCTTCTTCGGACTGAACGGCGTATATCTTGATCTCCGGATTCACCGCCTTGGCCACAACGCAGGCGCCGGCGGCGCCGCTGCCGCCTCCCAACGGCACCAATATGGCTTGCACATCGGGCAAATCTTCGATAATTTCCAGCGTCTGGGTTGCCACACCGGCGATCAGAAGCGGCTCGTTGGCGGGATGCACATAGCGGTACCCCTCCCGCTGGGCCAGATCCTCGGCGTACGGCCTGGCCTCGTCAAAGTTTCTCCCGTGGAACAGCAGTTCGGCGCCCAGGGCCCGTATTGCTTCCACTTTTAGCGGGTTGGCGACCTCCGGAAGAACGATGAGCGCCCTGGCACCAAGGATCCGACAGGCGCTGGCGATGGATTGTCCGTGGTTGCCCGTTGAGGCCGTAATTACTCCCCGCTGCCTCTCCTCTTCGCTCAAGCTGGCTACCATATTTATACCGCCGCGGCTCTTGAACGCCCCCAAGGGAAGGTGATCATCCCGCTTCAGGTAAACCTCGGCCTCCAGTAGTTGGCTGAGGCCGGCGGAATGCTGGAGCGGGGTGCGGGGAATAAATCCAGCGATGGTTTTCCTGGCCTGGTACACGTCGCGTAGCGTGGGAGCGTACATTTTGTCATCCTCAAAACGGCGCAGGCATCTTAAACACCCCTTCTATTAAACACCATCCCTGCGTATTGACATTCACAATTCGTGGGATCGGCCCGTTGGCTGATGCCCGGCCTAAACTAATCCCGTGGTGAAACCCGCAGAGCTTGTTTAGGCGACCGTGTAGATTCCAACCTGGCTCCGGCCTAGCTGAAGTCCTCTATTTCCCGACCCTGCGCTCTTATGGCTCTTACCCGCCGAAAGATAAACCACCCTATCGCCGCCGCCATCACCACCAAAATGGGTATGTCAAAGGGCCGCATTACCGCCCGTAAGGATTCCCAGTTTTCCCCCAAGAGGAAGCCGCCATAGGCTAATCCGAGGCTCCAGGGAAAGGAGCCAGCGAAGGTGTAAGCGGAGAACTTCCAGAAATTCATCCTGGCTATTCCCGCCGGAATGCTGATGAATGTCCGCACCACCGGTAGTAAACGGGAAAAGAAGACCGCCCAATCCCCATACTTCTTAAACCAGATTTCCGCCCTCTGGACCTCCTCCCGGGTAATTAGTACATATTTACCATATTTCCCCAGCAGCGTGCGCCCGCCCGTCAGGGAAACCCAATAGGCAACCCAGGAGCCTAGCAGATTGCCCAGCGCTCCATAAAATCCCGCCATCCAGACCATTCCATGAGAGCCACCCTGGTCCTGCACCAGCAACCAACCAGCCAAGGGCATGATCAATTCACTGGGAAAGGGAATGCCGGCACTTTCGACGGCCATCAAAAAAACCACGCCCGGCCAGCCCATAGTCTCATAGACAGCCGTGGTGATCTCCAGGAACCCGTCCTCGATGAGGAGGATTAAGGCCTCGATGGCACTGATTACGGCCTGGATATCATGCACCAAGCCAGGTTATCAGCACCTCTCCCACCGGTCAATTCCTTAGCTGAGCTCCCGTGTTCTAAAGTTTTTTTAAAAAATTATAAAATATATCTTATAACTTGTTTGACAAAATTCGGAACATGTGGTATTCTCTTCGCGTCGAGGTTATCACAGGAATCTAACAGTAGCTAGGAGGACCGTCGTGGCCAGAAAGACGAAACTGATGCAGCGGGTGGAGCGGGAACATGATGGGCGCCCATTGGAGCGCTTGCTTCCGGAAATGGTCAACGAGCTTGGGCTCTCCGGCACTGCCGATGAATTGGGCGTGAGCAAAGCCACTCTGGGATACTGGCTGCTCAAGCTGGGTATAAATGTACGACGGGTGGCGTTGGCGCCGGGCGAAACCCTTGAGGTTAAGCGCGTCAGCTAATCGCAGACCTTTCTTCGCCAGTTCTTTCAAAACGCTCGATAAGAACTGGCTAGCTGAAAAAGGCGCTGGCTTGTCCAACGCGGCCCCGACCGGAAACTTACTAACCTAGAGACAATCAAAGCCTCGGAGGCTGTTCACTTCAAGAGTGACTATGCTCCGGGGCTTTTACTTTTGCGGCCGTGCCTCACGCAGCAGACCCGCGATCTGCCGCTGAGACCAGTCCCCACCGCCCCCGATGACTTGCGGTGGGCGCAATCCCTTCTCAGTGAAAAGTTGCAAAGCCGCCGTATCGCCGTCCACCCTTCGACCGGCTCACCACGAGCGTGTGCCTGGGCCGTTCGTCCTGAGCCGGTCGAACCATGAGCCAGCACTGAACCCATATTCATCTGTCGGTGGCACCCCGCCGGGGCATGATAGCTTGTTGAATCCCCAGCGGCTGATTCTCACCCACCCCTTAAAGGTAGGGGTGGGAAATTTTCAGCAAGTTTTTAAATCCCTTTCTTTTTAAACCCGCTCCGGGACGGACCTAGCCTTGGAAAATGTCCTCCGGCAAAAAGGCCGAGACCGTGACGTTGGGCAGGTCCACAGCATTACTAATTCGTAGATCCACCGCGACGCTGCAGATTATGTAAGCCTGCTCCCGGCTCCAGCCTCGCTCCTGTAGCAGCTCGATCATGTTGATCAGGGCGTTGCGCGCAGCCAGAGTAAGGTCCTCCCCCTCCTGGGTTCCATCCTCCCTTATCGGCATCCCCATGGTGGCGATGAAGTTCCGCGGTGCCGCCCACTCAGGAGGGGCGAAAAAGCCCGGGTGGGCGAATCTGGGAAAGCGAATGTTATGGCGCGCGGCCTCGCCGGCGTGGAGCTTGAAGCGCACCGCCACGGTAGCTCCCATTTCAATGGCGGTGATGCAACATTCCGAATCGCCCTGGGCGAAGTGCCCGTCGCCCGCCGAGTAGAGGGCCCCGGCCACGTTTACCGGTATCAGCAGGCGGGAGCCTTTCGTCAGCTGTTTGGCGTCTACATTGCCGCAGTTCTCCCGAGGCGGGATGGTCCTAAGCCCCTGGCTGGCCACCGGCTCGACCGTCGGCACGGCGTCTTCGGGGTCTGGCAGAGCGGCGATGCCGCCCCGGGCCACCAGGTCCGCCTCCCGTCGTGTCCATTGCTCCAGCTGCGAGTGGGAGGGAGCGATGCCGGCGGTGCCCATGAAGGAGCCATTGGCAATACGCACTCCAGGCAGCTGGGGGGAGGTGGCCCATCCGTCCTGGATGTTCCAATGGGCCAGGTAGGGGTCCTGAAACAGATCTCGGAGAAATCCCGCCCCAGGACGGTTCCTAGTCCAGCCGTTGGCCTGGGGGATTATGTCCAGATATTCGATCTCCAGCAGGTCCCCGGGGGCGGCGCCCTTAACATAGACGGGTCCCGTCAGGGGGTGGGCTACTTTAGTGTCCAGACTGTGCAGGTCATCCACGGTCATATTCGGCTTGATCTGGCCGTCGGAGGCATCCCTGGTTTCCAACACTACCTCTTCGCCTGGGTCCACCTCCAGGATTGGTGGTATATCCGGGTGCCAGCGATTGTGTCCCTTGGTGGGCTCCTCCTTGAGTCGCATGTTCCGGTCTATCTCAACGCTTTTCATCGGACAGCTCCTTAGCGCTTATGGGCTTGGGGAAGAAAATTAAAGGGACCAGTCGTCGGGCAGGTCCGGCGTTCGCATGGGCTTGATCATCACCTCCACCAGAGCCGCCTTTCCTTCCTCGGTGCTGCGGATAGCCCGGCGCAGCGCCGGAGCGATCTCCTCGGGCTGCTCCACTCTCTCCGAGTAAGCGCCCAGGCCCAGAGCGACTTGGCTGAAGTCGCCACCCAGGAGAGCAACCGCCGGCGGTGTGCCATCGGGGCGCTCCATACCCATGACGCCCCCACCGATTCCGCCGTTATTGATGACTATGGTAAGGGTCGGTGCTCCCATCCTGACCGCCGTCTCCAGATCCATTCCGGTCATGCCAAAGGAGGCGTCTCCCAGCAAATGGACCACCAGATGATCGGGACGGGCCAGTTTAGCGCCGATCGCCGCTCCCATTGACCAACCCATGGGGGCCATGCCTCCCATGGCCACAAAATTTCGCGGTTTGGTCGATACCCAAAATTGGGTCATGTAACCCCGGCTGCCTCCCGCATCGTGAATGGCGATGGTCTTTTCCCGATCCGTGACCTGCATCAAGTCGTAGACCACCCGGTAACCGTTGGTTGGCGTCGATGAGTCGGTGAATACCGGCAGCCACTCTCCCAACCATTTATCCCGGGCCCGCTTGATCTCCTCTGTCACTTCGTCCTTGATTCCCCGCTGTTCTGATGGGAGGCGGTCCTTGACCGCTTCGATAATGTCCCGAAGGGCCAGCTTGGCGTCGGCCAGAATCGGCAGGTCAGCCTGGTAGGTCTTGTTCAGGTCGCCGGCGTCGGCGTTGATGTGAATCAGCTTCACTCCCTCGGGAATTGGCCGCCCATCGGTGCCATTGGGCAGCCGGTAGGAGTTCCCCACCGCCAGCACCACGTCGGCCTTGCGATTTATCTGCAAGGCCGGTCCGGTGGCGTACCGGCTGCGGGGGTACACTCCCAAGCCAAGGGACAGGGGGTGGTCTTCTGGAAATACACTTTTACCCAAGAGCGTAGTGGCCACCGGCATGGACAGCAGTTCGGCCAGCTCCCTGACCTCCTCCGCTGCATCGCCGCTCAGGGCGCCTCCACCGGCGTTCAAGATGGGGTATTTGGCGTGAACCAGCAGATCTGCGGCCTTCTCGATGTCTTGCCGGTCCGGCGATGACTTGTGGCCCGGCCCCACCGGTTCATAGTTCAGCACTCGATCATCCGCCTCGGCGGTAAGGACGTCCTGGGGCATCTCCAGGACCACCGGGCCGGGCGAAGTCGATCGCAAGGCCGTGAAGGCGCGACGCATGATGCCCGGTATGTCATCCACCCGGGTAAAGGTGCCCTTCCACTTGACCAGAGTGTCGAAGATGCTGGAAGAGACCTCCTGCTGGTACTCTTTTCCCAGGTTCCGCAGGGGATGCTGCCCCATAAGCAATAGCACCGGCACGTTATCGGCGAAACAGCTGGCGATACCGGTCAGGGTATTGGTGGCGCCCGGTCCGGTGCCGGTCATGGCAACTCCCACCTTGCCGGTGGCCCGCGAGTAGCCATCGGCCACTTCAACACCCAGCCTTTCATGGCGGGTGGCGAAGGCCTGAATGCTGGACTCTCTAAGGGGGCGCCAAAGTGGGGCCAGCCCGCCGCCGGAAAACCCGGAAATGTAGCTGACTCCTTCTTTTTCCAGGGCCCGGATAACCGCGTCGCTTCCCCTCATGGTATCCCCCTTTAATGCAGCAAATTTTTGATGGAGTATTTTTTCCGGGAACCGCAATCCGGTGCGCCTTCCGGGGCCGCTCCAGATTCTGGGATTCTAAGCTAGCCAAATCCTCGGGTCAATGGTCCCAGATCAATGCCCAAATCAATCTTGGGGAAGGCTGGACCAAACCCGAATGAAGAGCGCATCTCCAGGTAGGGGCGCACGGCCGTGCGCCCCTACGAAATAACCCAAGACTTTCATGCGGCCATCAGGCAGACTTGGAGTCAGACCTTCCTTGCCGATTCAGCTTGACCCGCACATACCTGGGGTTTATTATCCCAACGATAACCCAGAAAGCGCGTAAGCCCTGCCGTTTGGGAAAATCCCCCTAAATCCCCCTTTTTAAAAGGGGGACCGGGTGCATCCCCCAGGGGACTGCGGGCATTTGGATCCTACAAGTCCTGACCCTTTGCTTAAGAACAGTAAGGAGGACCCATGCCCAAAGCCAACGGGCTGATAGTCCAGGTCCTGGAAGAGGCTGGGATAGAGTACGTATTTGGTATTCCCGGTGGGGGTACCGGTCAAATTTACGGCTTGCTCTACGGCCGGGAAGACCGGATCAAGACCATCTTGTGCCGCCACGAGCAGACGGCCGCGATCATGGCCGATGTGTACGGGCGCGCCACCGGAAA
>JADFQT010000160.1 GCA_022561675.1 Chloroflexota bacterium | reverse complement strand
CTCAGTCGCGGAGTTTATCCTGAGCCGAGCCGAAGGGCTCCTTCGGAATGACAAGGGTCGGTTTGAGCTAGGCGCTAATAGCTAATAAATGACCGAAGACGACTGGGGGAGCTCCTGTCGGCTATGCCTTAACTCCAGAAGGTCGCCTCCAGGGGGAGGGGCCCGAGAGGGGTTACCTAGCTGCGGGGTAGAGTATAGCATACCGTCCGAAGCAATCCCCCCGGTATTCAGCCCTCGGGTTTCCAGCCTTGGCATAATGTTTTATAGTAGAGGCCGTCCGCCATCCAGCTCGGCCGGGAGACGAAACATGACCACCAGCAATTCCAAGCTACCGCTGCCCCTGCAGGGTCTTCGGGTTCTTGACGCCACCCATATCGTCGCCGGTCCCTTCTGCTCCATGATCCTGGCCGACATGGGTGCCGAGGTGATTAAGATAGAGCGTCCCGGGTCTGGGGATAGGGCAAGGATCAACACCCCCTTCATCCACGGACCCGATGGGCAAAAGGACAGCGCCCGATATCTGGGGGTTAACCGGAATAAGAAGAGCGTGACCCTGGACCTGCGAAATGCCCGGCTCAAAGAGGCCTTTGAGGACATGGTGAAGGTTTCCGATGTGTTGCTGGACAACTGGGGTCCGGGCGCCATGCGCCGTCTCGGTCTTGGCTGGGACCGGCTCAGCGAGGTCAACCCCGGGCTGGTTTACGCCACCATAACCGGATACGGGGACGGTGAGGGATTGCGCGGGCCCTACTCCAACTGGCCGGCCAACAATCCCTGTGTCCAGGGAATGGGAGGCTGGATGGAGATGACCGGAGCTCCGGGCAGTGCCCCGCAAATGGTGGGAGACAACATCGGCGATTCGGTTCCCGGGGTCTGGACCGCCTTGGGCATCATGATGGCTTTGGAATCCAAGCGAAAAACCGGCAAAGGGCAGCACGTGGACATGGCCATGTACGACTGCATGGTGGCGCACACAACCAGCAGCATGCCCCTCTACCAGACCAATGGCCAGGTAACAACCCGCGCCAGAGAAAATATGTTCAGCGCCCAGCTGGCGTTAAGGGCCAAGGACGGTTACGTAGTGCTGGCCGGCGCGGGCAACGCCGCGGAGAAGTGGACGGCTCTCTGGAAGCTGGTGGGGAGAGAGGACCTGATCGAGGACTCCAGGTACCTGGGCTTGGACATAGCCGGGGAGTTTTACTTCAGCAATATTGTCCCGGCCATAGAGGAGTGGTCTCAACAAATACCGAAGCAAGAGCTAAACCAGAAACTCCTGGAGTGCGGTTTCTCCATGGGTATAGTGCAAGACGTAGCCGACCTGGACCGGTGCCCTCACCTGGAAATAAGGAAGATGTTCCTGGACAGCGGCAACACTTTCGGCGGTTCCTTCCGAACCGTTAACACCCCAATCAGGCTGGTAGACACTATAGACACTCCGGCCGATGCCCCTCCTTTGCTGGGAGCCAATAACGAAGAGATCCTGTGCAGCATCGGAGGTCTAAGTCCGGATGAGCTGCGGCAGATGGCGGCGGAGGGCCTGGTTTAGCCCTTCCGCTTTTCCGGACGACCCGTATAATTCAGTTTTTAGGCCCGCGCTGGGGCCATCGTTGAGGATTAGTTTGACCTCGTTCCAAGCTCCCAGAGGCACCACCGACCTGCTCCCCGAGGAGCAGAAATATTGGCGATATATCGAGTCGAAGGCCGTCGCTCTGGCCCGGCGCTACGGCTTCTGGCGAATCGACAGCCCGACTTTCGAGGATGCCAACCTCTTTGTCCGGTCCGTGGGGGAGGGCACCGACCTAGTTGAAAAGGAGATGTATACCTTCGAGGACCGGGGCAGGGACAAGCTAACTCTTCGCCCGGAGGGTACGGCGCCGGTCTGCCGAGCCTACCTGGAACACGGAATGCACAACCTTCCCCAGCCGGTGAGGCTGTACTACTTCTGTCCCGTGTTTCGCTACGAGCGGCCGCAAGCCGGGCGCTATCGGGAGCACCACCAGTTCGGCATTGAGATTATTGGCGACCCGGATCCTTCGGTGGACGCCGAGGTTATCGAGTTGGGCTGGCAGCTAATGAGCTCCCTGGGATTACGCGACCTTGACCTGTTTCTGAACAGCATCGGCGACTCCCAATGCCGCCCCAATTATGTGGCCGAGTTGAAGGCCTACTATACCGGATATCAGGACCGTATCTGCCCCGATTGCCGCAACCGGCTAACGCGCAACCCTCTGCGTCTGCTGGACTGTAAGGTGGAAACCTGCCGGGCCCTGGGAGAGGCAGCACCCCGGTCGATTGATCACCTGTGTACTGAATGCCAGGACCACTGGGACCGGTTGCAGGAAAATCTTCAGGCCATGGGAATTCCTTACCAGGTGGACCATCGCCTGGTGCGGGGCCTGGATTATTACACCCGCACCGTTTTCGAGATTCAGCCCGCCGACGCCGGAGGGCAAACAACCATCTGCGGCGGAGGTCGTTACGACGGCCTGATCGAGCAGTTGGGCGGACGTCCCACCCCAGGGATAGGCTTTGGCTCCGGCATGGAACGACTGAGCCTAAACCTGAAACGAAGCGGGGTAGAGGTTCCGGAAGAACCTTCGCCCAGCTACCTGGTGGCCAACGTCGGTGAGGCCGCCCGCGGCCCGGCCCTGGAGCTGGCCTCCAGAATCCGGCGGGCCGGAGTGGGAGCGATTTTGAGCAGCGGCTCTCGGGCACTGCGGGGACAGATGCGCCAGGCCAACGCGCTGGGAATACCCTATGTTGCCATCCTGGGTGATGACGAGATCGCCCGCGGCGAGGTGGTGATTCGAGATATGAAAACCTCCACCCAGGAGGCCCGCCCTCTTACTGAATTCCTGGAATCCCTGGAGGGACAGTCTCGTTAGCCGTAATGACCCACCGCTACCCAAGAAGAGATGTCCCCTCACCGCCTTAGCGGCTTGGCCATGAGATGAGACGGCTCCTTCCTCGCCGACATGCTCCATCTCCCTCGGGCAAGGCATTAGTCCCCAGGGCATTAGCTCCAATCAGGCTCGGATTAGTCTTTTCCCACCGCTTGTCCCACATGATTCCCCTGTACGTCATGTGGCTGGTGTGTCTCAATCTAGTTTCCGAGGCGCTGATCGCGCAGGACTACCAACGCAACCAGGCACTAGAATCCTCGGCTAAGCTTCCGGCATCAACCGGTTTCGGCGCTTCCGGCTCCGGCGCATCACCCGCCGCCCCGCCCCGATCAGCTCCCATCGCACCACCCTCGCCGGCTGCCACCGCCCTGGCGCTTCCTCCTGAAGCCGCCAATCCAAGCCACCCCTCAAATAACGCTTTGGCTACCGGACAGCCGGCCCCAACGCCTGCCCCGGCTCTTTTCTCCACGCCCGAGCCGGTTCCTGCCCAACCAACCCTCGCTCCAACGCCAACAGCGGCAATAACTACGCCCCAGCCGCCGACGCCGGGGGTTGCAACTGCAACTCCTGAAGCCATTCCCGTCGGTGCACCAATCCTTCCCCCAACCCCCACTCCCGTTGCAGTACCGATACCTCCGGGCCTGGGGCCTCCGGTGGGCATAAACCTACGGAGCAGCGTCCCCCAGCCGGGGATTGGGCAATTATTTGAAGTGGAAGTAACTGTAGAGGCTGAAACCGACAGCCCAGTGGACACGGTCCAGGTTTATCTGGATTTTGACCCATCCATCTTGAGAGTGGTGGAGATTAAGTTCGGCGCTCCGCTGGAAGTCGTGCTCCAATCCGGGTTTGACAATTTGGAGGGCCAGGTGGACTATGCCGCCGGAACCCTGGGAGATTCGGTCCTGGCCCCATTTACTCTGGTTAGCCTGAAATTCGAGGCGATCAACCGCACCGGCCCGTCAGGCACTTTGCTGCAATTCGCGCCGCTAATAGCCCCCAGGGAAACCAAGGCCATAGAAGCTGGAAACAACCACCTGGGAATCCTGAGCCCCCTGATATTGGTCATTCAGTAGCGGCCATCAGTCGACCCGAGGTCCAATCTGATCACATCTCACGGCGTCTTTCGTTTCTGCCCAGTGTCATTGCGAGCGGAGCGAAGCAATCCCTCCTTACCTTTCTGAGATTGCTTCGGGCCTCGGCCCTCGCAATGACAATTGAATGGATCTCATGACACCCGGCGGTTGACTGTCGGCAGGCTTTATTAGAACATATGTCCAGACAGCTGGCCAGCCTGTCGACCAAAGAGGCTAATACCCGGGACCCACGGCACCGGAAGGGTTGGGAGGAGGACCACAACCTGTTTTGGAGGTCTATTTTTCATCATGCTGCAGGGTTCAACCAGGGGAAGAACGATTTACTACCGGGGCTATGTCATCCAAGAGGCCGGCCGGTCTATCTATTGCTCTATAGCAGGACCCCGTCCTGGCCGTCAGGAATTGGCTATATCGGAAACGTCGCAAGAAGCCATGCGGTGGATCGACCAGCGGGTAGCTGTCTCGAAAGCAGCGGAATCAATGGCTGCGGCTAGCTATCCGCAACAGACATCCTGGCAGTTTTTTGGGGAATTCTACGCGCCCGTATTCGGTTAAAAACTGGAATCATCCCGGCTCTATCCCGGAAAAGTAAGTCCCGCCTCTGCTGAAAAGAGACGGGACTTTCTTTTACTGCCTCCCTGACGCCGGTACTAAACAAGGAAACAGAGATTATCTCTAGACTCTTGTAATCTGAGTGGACCGTCTTTTGACAAGTTATCGTGCCCCGGCGGGGCGCCACCGACAGATGAAAATGGGCTCAGTGGCGGCTCATGGTTCGACAAGCTTTCAAGTAACTGCTCCAGTTATTGCCCTATGTCCGGTCCGCATTTGCGGCCATAGCGCTGCTCACCACGAACGGGTGCCTGGGCCGTTCGTGGTGAGCCGGTCGAAGCACGTTTTGAAATAATTACTCAGTCGTTGCCGGCCGCCGCAGCGCCGGCGGTCTGAGCCCGCCTCTCCTTCTCTTTGAAGTGGGGAATCACGTATTTACCGAATAGCCGGAGAGAGTTTTTAACCTCCGCATCGGTGGCGGGTCCAGCCTGGAATATGGGCATGATCTCGTCGGCGCCGATGCGCTCGTAATTCTCAATAACCTCGATGCAGTCATCGGGCGTCCCCACGCAGAAACGGCCGGTGGAAAGCACCTCCTCAGGACTCACCCCCTTTCTCATCTGCGGGTCCCATTCAATCCTCCGGACGTGGTGCTTGTAGTCCTCCGGCACCTTACTGGTGTCAACGCCGGCCCAGCCCCGCTCGTAATTCCGCAGGCGAATATTTATATTCCAGGCAGCCAGCTCGGCGCCCCGCTCCTGACAAACCTTCTTGCTCTCGTCGCAAAATCCGATGCTGGATACCACCACTTTGTCGTTGATGAACTTCCCCACCGGCTGAGCGGTTTTCAATGCTTCCTTGTAGACGCCAATGCGCTTCTCCACGGCGTCGTACTGGCCCAGCACGTTACAGAGACAACCGATGCCCAACTCACCAGCCCGCTGGAAGGTGTCGTCCTGGCTGCAGGCCGACCACAGCGGCGGATGGGGCTTTTGCATTGGCTTGGGGATTACCTCCCGTTCCGGCACGTTGAAGTACTTGCCCTGGTGGGAGTAGAGCTCTTGGGTCCAGATATTTGGCAGCATCTGGAGCGATTCTTCCCAGATTCCCTTGGTATCCTCCAGGTTTACCCCAAAGGGAGTCAGCTGGTAGGGGTTGCCGGAGCGGCCCACTCCCACGTCGACACGACCACCGCTGAGCACATCCAGCGTCGCCGTCTTCACCGCCACGTGCAGCGGATGATGCACCGGCAGCAGCACCACGCCGAAGCCCAGCCGCATGTTGGTGGTGTGCTGGCTAATGGCGGCAAGCATCACCTCGTTAGCGCTGCAGTGAGCCCATTCGGTGAGGAAGTGGTGCTCCACAAACCAAACGTGCTCGAAGCCCATTTCCTCGGCCAGCACCACCTGGTCGATTATTTCCCTGATTCGCTGGTGCTCAGCCTCCGGAGTCGCAGGCCTGGGTACCTGAATCTCGTAGAACATCCCAAACTTCATGATTCGCTTCTCCTTCTCTGATTCCTCTTTTCCGATTCTCCCTCTCTAATAGGGCGCTTGCCGGTCAGGTACT
>JADFQT010000159.1 GCA_022561675.1 Chloroflexota bacterium | reverse complement strand
CCTCAGGATGCCTTCGCCTACGCGAATAGAGCGATAGCTTACAGCCGATTGGGAGAAGACACAGATGCTCAGCATGACACTGAGCGCGCTATAGAGTTGGGAATCGACCGTGGCTGGTTAGAATCGGCTATCGAAAAGGCCAGGAGGCAACGCTAATTTGGTCTTTGCATGCGAGGAAAAATGGTCCTTAATTTAGTCCAGCGTTAATTAAAGAACCTTTGTGGCAAACCCCTGCTATGGGCCGAAGGGACTTGTTGGAATGGCCATATCTACCACATCCTGGGGGAACCAAGGCTTTTCAGCAGGTCGCTTCGCAGCTAAATGCTGGTTCCACTAAGGGCCACCCCAAAATTCGCTCTTGAAAACTCCAGCTTATGCTAAAATGTCTCCTACCGGGCAAAGGCATGATCACGCGTAAACCGGAACGTTGATTCAGTTAACAACCCTCTGGTCTTGCTGTAGGAGATCTTGGAAATGGGTCTGGTCAAGGCAAATGCCCTGATAGGCGCCAACCGGGAAGATCTTCATGAGGTGGAATTCCTGGTCGATACTGGCTCTTTATACACGTTCCTGACTCCGGAACTAGCCAGTAACCTAGGAATAGATTTGCCGTTAACTTCAACGGTCATTTCGGCCGACCAAAGGACTAAGGAGGTGCCGGTGGGGGTTGCATACCTGAGACTGGAGGGCCGAGAGGGCGGCGTTATACTCGCCGTCATGGATGTGCCCATGCCGCTTTTGGGAGCGACCGCTTTGGAAATTCTTGGTCTCAAGGTCAATCCAGTGGAAGAGACGCTAGAGCCTTCCCGTCCCTTCGGCCCGGGGGCCTTGTAGACTCTTGCCCGTAAACTATCGTCGGATAACAGCGGAGGCCTATGACAACCACCGCCATTAGTGCGCAGCAGCTGATAGAAATGGGCCAGGCGGCCCAGGCCGCCTCCCGGGAGTTGGCCCGTCAATCGACCCAGGCCAGAAACCACGCGCTGATCAACATCGCCGAGGCCCTGGAGGGCGACCAGTCCGCCGTCCTGGAAGCCAACCGTAGGGATTACCAACAAGCTAAAGCTGGCGGCATGGACCCAGCCTTGCTGGACCGCCTGCTGCTGACGCCGGATCGTCTTAGCGGTACTGCCCAGGAGGTCCGTAACGTCGCCGCCCTGCCCGACCCGGTGGGCCAAATTATCGAAACATCCACCCGGCCCAACGGTCTGGAATTGGAAAAGAGGCGGGTACCGCTGGGAGTCATCGGCAGCATTTACGAAAGCCGTCCCAATGTAACGGTAGATATAGCCAGCCTGTGTCTAAAATCGGGCAACGCTTGCTTGCTGCGGGGCGGCAAGGAAAGCTTGGAGTCCAACACCGCGCTGGTTGCCTTGATTCACCAAGCCCTGGCCCAAGCCGGCCTCCCTCCTGATGCTGTCCAGTTCGTGGACAACCCGGACCGGGCCCTGGTGGACACCATGCTGGCAATGAAGAAATACATCAACCTGCTGATTCCTCGGGGCGGCAGCGGGCTGGTCACCTTCGTGGGAGAACACGCCACCATGCCGGTGGTTACCGGCGGCGTGGGCGTTTGCCACACTTACGTTGACCGGGCGGCGGACCTGCCCAAAGCCAGGAAAATTATCTTCAACGCCAAGGTGCAACGGCCCACCGTTTGCAACGCCCTGGACACGGTGCTGCTCCACGCAGAGATAGCGCCGCTTTGCCTGCCCGCCATCGCTGAAGAGCTGAGCCAGGCCGGTGTGGAGCTGCGTTGCGACCACCGCGCCATCAGCATTCTGGGGCCGGATCACGGCCTGAACGTGTTGCCGGCCACCCCTGAAGACTGGGGCCGAGAGTTCCTGTCTTTGATCGCGGCAGTTAAGGTGGTCGACTCTTTGGACGAAGCGCTGGAGCACATCGAAAGCTACGGCTCGGGTCACTCCGAGGCAATAGTGACCGAGGATACCCCCACGGCGGAACGGTTTCTCGATGAGGTGGACGCCGCGGCGGTTTACGTCAACGCCAGCACCAGATTCACCGACGGCTCTCAATTCGGGTTGGGCGCGGAGGTCGGCATCAGCACTCAGAAGTTTCACGCCCGGGGGCCCATGGGGCTGGCTGAATTGACATCGTACAAGTGGGTCATTCGGGGTAGCGGCCAGATCCGGGAATAATTCGGGAATAGAGGGAAATCGAGTTGGCGGAATTCGACTTCGAACGCGAGGTCCGGACACCCTACTCCGAAGCCTATACCATTTTGGAGGAGGACCGGCCGGTCGGCCGCATCGACATCCACTTCACCTACAACATTGTCCACGTTACACTGGCGGTGGATGAAAGCCTGACCCAGGAAAGCATTCAGGAAATCATTGATGCCATTGACGAAGACCTGGTGGATGCGGTGGGCATCTCTCGAGAAGAGCTGATCATCCATGTGTTTCAGGGGCGGGAAACGGGTGTTTTCACCGACAACGACTTTGACCGGGGCGATGGCAACGGCAGCACCGATTAGACCCGGTGTGAAAGGATTTCGGCCCGGAGTAATCAAGACCGGTGTAATCGCCCTTCGGCAAGCTCGGGGCGGACGGGTCGGGTGCCGTTCGTGGTGAGCTCGCCGAGCCATGAACGGTTGCTCCTCACACACCCAATTAGTCCCTCGACCGGACCCGATGTTCCTGGACCCGATGTTTCCGGACCTGATATTCCATGATAGTTGACGCCCACTGTCATATCTTTCCGGAAAGCTTTTCTCAGCGCCGGGCAGAGCTGGCGAGCCAAGATGCCACCTTCGCCGTCCTCTTCTCCAACCCCAAATCCCGCCTGGCCACCACGGCCGAGCTGATCCAGGCCATGGACCGGGACGGGGTGGACCTGTCGGTGGTAATGGGTATGGGCTGGACCAGTCAGGACATTTCCAGCGAAGTAAACGATTTTCTGATCCAGGCCCGGCAGGAGCATCCCAATCGCCTGGTTGGCTTCTGCTCGGTCAACCCGGCTTGGGGCAGCCAGGCCGCGCGGGAAATCCGGAGGTGCATCGAGGCGGGTCTGCGGGGGGTGGGCGAGCTTCATCCCGACACCCAGGGCTTCGATATTACCAGTAAGACTCTAATGAAGCCGGTGATGATGGCCGCCCACGAGTTGGGAGCGCCGGTGGTGATTCACGCTTCTGAACCGGTGGGGCACTCCTACGCCGGAAAGGGAAATACCACGCCGGATAAGCTCTATCGCTTCATCCAAAATTTCCCGGAGAACGACATCATCTGCGCTCATTGGGGCGGCGGACTGCCCTTCTACATGCTGATGCCGGAAGTGAATAAGGCCTTGCGAAACGTCTACTTCGACACGGCGGTCTCACCCCTCCTGTATCAAAAACAGGTTTTCGCCACAGCCGCCAGCCTGGCCGGGCCGGAAAAAATCCTGCTGGGATCGGATTACCCCCTGGTCCCCCATAGCAGGCTGGCCCGTGAGCTCCACGATTCCGGATTAGAACCGGAAGCCAAGAAGGCGATTTTGGGCGAAAACGCCGTAAGGCTTTTGAAACTTTAGATGCCTACTTTTTACCCACTTACGAGTACGCAAAGAATGTCGTCGCAACCAGAATTCACGGCCCCGGAATAAATGGCCAACGAAGTTTTGGAGACCCTGCCTGACTATCTGCAGCCGGGATTGGATATCGTGCTCATCGGGCTCAACCCCTCCAGCATCTCAGTGCGGGAAGGGCATTACTTCGCCAATCCTCGCAACCGATTCTGGACGGCGCTGAACCGCTCGGGTTTGGTCCCGGTTCAGCTTTCACCGGCTCTGGATAAGCAGCTAATGGATCATGGAATCGGTTTGACGGACTTGATCAAACGCCCAACTTCGCAGGCTTCCGGGCTGAACGTCGCGGACTACCGGGAGGGGGCGCCGATATTGAAGGCGAAGTTGCTGGACTACCGGCCCGCCATCGCCTGCTTTCACGGCATGATGTGCTACCGGGCTTATCTGAAATATGCCGAGGGCCTGCGGGAAAAGCCGAACCTGGGTCTGCAGCGTCACCTTATCGGACAGAGTCAGGTCTTTGTGTTGCCCAACCCCAGTCCCGCTAACGCCCAGTATTCGCTGGAAGCCCTGGTAGACTGGTATCAACAGCTAGGCAAGCTCCGTCCAGACCGCGCCAATTGAACCAGCGAAGAGACAGCACCACCGGCAGTATCCGGGTTTTCATAGCGCTGGTTCTGCCCCCTCAAGCCAAAGAGGCTTTGACCCGGACAATATGCGCTTTGACGCATGAGATCTCGACCGGAGTTCGCTGGGTAGACCCTTCCGGCATTCATCTGACCCTTAAGTTCCTGGGCAACATTCAGTCAAATTTAACCGGGCAGGTTTTCGAGGCGATGACCCAAGCCGCCCGCAACAAAGATTCCGGGGGCGACGATTCCCGGAGAGACGACTCCGGCCCCTTTCAGCTGAGCCTATCCCAGTTGGGCGTGTTTCCCAACCCCCGCCGGCCCAGGGTATTATGGGCGGGCATCCAGGGTGACCTTACCGTCCTTGCTGGGTTGCAAGTCCGGGTGGAAGAGGCCGCCGGCCGGATAGGGTTTGCCCCAGAGCAGCGACCCTACCGCCCTCACCTGACCCTGGGCCGGGTTCGGGAGGGAGTCCCACCGCCAGCCCGGCTTCAGATTGGCAAGGCTGTCTCGGCAGCGAAGCTGGAGCCTTCTCCGCCGTGGCTGGTCGAATCATTGCACCTGATCCAGAGTGACCGCAGGCCAGAGGGCGCAACCTACACTTCCCTGGGGTCGGTGCCCCTCGTCGGCAGTTAAATTGCAGTTGAGCGCATGGATCGCCTGATTACCAACCTTCAGCCGGCGCCGCCCTTCGATTTGGAGCTGACGGCTGCCTACCACACCTACTTCCGAGGGCGGTACGGCACCGATTCCTGGGTGGACGGTCGGTATCGTCGATTGCTGGATTTGGGTCCCAAGCTGGTCCTGGCCTCGGTCCGAACGGTTGGAACGGTGGAAGAACCCGAGCTGGAGGTGGAGCTCCGGGGAGAAAACCTGACGCAACAGGACGCTGCGGCGGGGAAGGCTCAAGTAGCCTGGCTGCTGGGCACCCAACAGGAGCTGACCCCCTTTTACGATCTGGCTCGGCGGGACCCGGCGCTGGCGGCGATCTGCGAGAGATTTCATGGACTGCATCTGCCCCACACCTCATCGGTGTTCGAGGCGCTGATCCTCGCCATCCTGGGCCAGCAGATCTCCACCAGCGTGGCTCGAATCGTGAGGACGCTGCTAATTGAGACCTACGGGTTGCGCCAGGCCTTTGACGGCGATGATTATTACGCCTTTCCCCGGCCGGAAGCCCTGGCTTCAGCATCGGTGGAAGACCTGCGCCAGCTGAAACTGAGCTACCGCAAGGCCGAGTACGTGCAGGGCATTGCCCGGGCCGCCCGCGACGGGACCGGCGGATTGGATTGCCTGAACGAGAAATCCGATGAAGAGGTGGTCCAGCAGGTTACTCAGCTAAGAGGCGTGGGGAAATGGACGGCGCAGTGGGTGCTGGTGCGGGGTCTGGGGCGCCCGGACGCCCTGCCTCTGGGTGACCTGGCGCTGCGCCGCATCGTCTCCAGCCTGTACTTCGATGGCGAACCCATCACCGACGAGCAGCTGGGACCCTTCTCCGCAAGATGGTCACCCTGGCGCACCTACGCCACGATTTACCTCTTCACCGCGCTGCGGGCCGGGATGGTTTAGGGCCGAGAGGGTCCAGAATCGCCTAATACACGCACGGTTTCGAGGTACAATAACCCTATCTCTTTAATTCTTACCTTGAAAATATCTAAACTGTTTCCTTGTGAGCCCGGTCTACAGGTTGGATCGGATCTCATCGGCAAGCTGCCTAAACTCTTCGTCGCTGAGGCTAACCTCTGGGAAGGGCACTGCCGAATGATGGTGCTTGGGGTCGGGATCGGTTAGGCGGCGTGGCGTGAGGTGCCAATGAAGGTGGTCCATGGTGGGGTTAGTGTTGCCAAGCAAGCAGTAATTCATCTTGAGGGGTTTAAAGGTCTTGGCTAGGGCCAGTGCCACTTGGTTGGCTTCTTCCATGAACTTCTGGCGGGTGTTCGGGTCTAGATCCCAAAGTTCTATCGCATGCT
>JADFQT010000003.1 GCA_022561675.1 Chloroflexota bacterium | reverse complement strand
TCGGCATGGGCGTCGTGCGCAACGATGAGCCGCCACGGCGCCGTCGCCACCGATCAGCCCCCGCGCTCGTCGACGAGCACCGGCCCGTCGTCGAGGCTGGCCACGATCTCGATCTCGTCGGCACTGACAAGGGTCTGGCTCTTGAAGCGCCGCGAGATCGCCTCGATCACCTCCCCCCCGCCACGGCCTTCGACCACCAGCGCGATGCGCTCGCCGCCGCCGGGCCCGGCCGAGATGGTGATGCGGTACTTGCCGGCGAGGCCCGCGATGCCGAGCAGCACCGAGCGGACCTCGGACGGGTAGAGCTTCACCCCCTTGACCTTCACCATCTCGTCGGTGCGCCCGAACACGACAAGCGGCAGGCAGACGATGCGCCCGCACACCGGCTCGGTGGTTTCCCTGATGGTGAGATCGCCGGTGCGGTAGCGCACCAGGGGCTGCGCCTGCTTGACCAGATGGGTCAGCACCAGCTCGCCGCGCTCGCCGTCGGGGACATGGGCGCCGGTCTCGGGATCGACCACCTCGGCATGGACCAGTTCGTCCAACACATGCACCCCCGCCGCGGGCGGAAAGGTGCGCGCCACCGGCAACACTTCGGACAGGGAGTACGCATCGATCAGGAGCGTGCCCGGCATCGCCGCCTGCACCGCGCGATACAGCGTGGGGTTGGCGGTGAACGCCTCGCCGCCGGCGAAGAACACCCGGGGCGGCGCGAGCCCGGCCTCGATCAGCCGCAACGAGAAGCTCGGGTTGCCGGCGATCACGGTGACCCCGTGGCGGGCGCAGATCTCCACCGTGCGCTCGGCCTCGCCGGGGCCGATGGGGATGCAGGCGACGCCGTGGGCCTCCATCTGGCTCTGGTAGTAGAGCCCGGCGACGAACAGATGGTAGCCGAAGAACACCGCGCCCACATCGCCCGCGGTGATTCCGCAGGCACCGACGGTCTCCGGAACCTCCGGAGTGTTCATACGAAGTGTTGCCACCCGGGGCCAATCGGGCGGTTTGTCCCGGGTAGTGAAGAGTCTGGTACGGCTGCTGGATGCGGCGGGAAAGGACATCATACTGGTGGAGACGGTGGGAGTAGGTCAGACCGAGCTGGGCATTAAGGGGGTGGGGGACACGATTTTAGTGGTGCTGATGCCCGAATCGGGAGACGCCGTACAAACTCTGAAAGCCGGCGTCATGGAAATAGCCGACCTGTACCTGGTGAACAAGGCGGACCGGGAAGGCGCCGGGCAGATGGCCGCCGCCATCACGTCTACATTACAGTTGGCCGCATCCCAGCCGGAATGGATACCACCGGTACTCCTGACCCGCGCCGAAGCCGGGGAAGGGATTGAAGAGTTGTGGGACAGGATTGAGGAGCACCGGCAGTTCTTAACGGAAAGCTCCCAGCTGGCGGGGCGTCAGAAAATTCGGCGAAAGGAGGAATTCCTGGAGGCGGTGGAAGAGGAGATGGGCCGCCGCTGGAGAATAAGGATCGAGAGCGACGCCAACCTTGCCAACCTACTACAGCAAGTGGCCGACAAAAAGGCCGACCCCTACTCGGCGGCGATGGAGTTTCTCGATTCCTACGAAAACCCAAGGGGAAACTCCTCCGACCAAGAGGCCGGTCCCCAACCGTAAGAGGGTGTTTGAAATGTCCCTCCCTTTAATAAGGGGAGGCAAGGAGGGGTCGCAAGACCCCCTCTTAATTTCCCCCTTGGCCAAGGGGGAAACCCCAGCTATTTAGACACCCTCTAAAACTTTGCCATTCCGACCGAGTAATCCGCTATGGTGATCCGTCGATGGCCCGCGCTCGGCTAGCTGTTCCTCTCCTCGCTACTTTGCTGCTGGTTGGATGCCCCCGGGTGCAGGAAGCCCGTGAGCATGGAGGTGAACTCCATGGGAAAGATGAATTTGGTGGAAGGGCTGGCTCCCAGCGCTTTGAGGGTTTCGAAATACTGAAGACTCATGGTCTTGGAATCCACCGTGTTAGCCACGGCGTAGATCTTTTCCAGCGCGGTGCTAAAACCTTCCGCCCGCAAAACGGTGGCCTGCTGCTCGCCCTCCGCCTCCAGAATCTCCTTTTCCCGAGTACCCTCCGCCTCCAGGATGGCTGCCTGCTTTTCGCCTTCAGCCCGGTTGATCTGCGATTGCCGCTGCCCCTCAGACTCGGTGATCTCGGCGGTTTTTATCGCCGCGGCGGACTTTTCCCGCTCCATGGCCTGCTTGACCCCAGGAGGCGGGTCGATTTCGTTGATTTCCACCTGGGATACCTTAACGCCCCAACGGGAGGTAACCTCATCCATCCGCACCTGCACCTCGTCCCTGATCCTCTCCCGCTCGGCCAGGGCTTCGGACAACTCGATGCCCCCGATAACCGCCCTCAAGGTGGCGAAGGCCAGGTTGATCACCGCCTGCTCGAAATTTTGGACTTCAAGCACGGACCTTTCCGCCATGTCCTCCATTATGCGGTAGTAGATGACGAAGTCCATGTCGACAACCACGTTGTCCAGGGTAATGTACTTCTGGGTGGGAACCCGCTGCACCCGCTCCCGCAGGTCTATCCGAGTTCCGTTGTATAAAACCGGAATCAGGAAACGCAGCCCGGGCCGTTGAAGTCCTACAAATCGGCCCAAGCGCTGAACTACCATTCGCTCGTACTGCTGGACTACGATCAATCCACTGGCCATACCTGCCTCCTGTCGCCGCGTCAGGAATCCGTTACTGGGTCGGGACTTGACTGCTGGGAAACCGTCAAGGTAAGGCCATCCACGTGCGCAACCGTCACCGACTCTCCAACCGGGACAACGGTACCATCTTGGCTCTCGGCTGTCCAGGTTTCTCCATCAATCCGCACCACGCCACGGGGAGCCAATTCCATGGTAACCCGGCCGGTACGTCCCACCAGCGGTGAGACCTCATCCCCCTTTCTTCTTTTGCGGGATTGCTGGATTATCCAAATCAGAGCACCCAGGGAAAGCGCGAGAAAAGCCGCCAGGCCACCCAGCAGCCAGAGACTCACCGACAGGTCGGGAGTCAGGTTGGGGATATCCGGCGAGACCGGCCCAATTTGGCTAAATAGTATCAGCCCACCCAAAATGAAACTAACCAGGGCGCCGACTCCAAAGGCCCCGAATCCGGAAACCTGGGTTTCCAACACCACTAAGAGCACCGCCAGCACTATGAATGCCACTCCGGCCCAGTTGAAGGGCAGATTCCCCAGCGCCACAAAAGCCAATATCAGGGCGATAACTCCTACGACCCCCGGAATTATCAGCCCGGGATTGAACAGCTCTACCACTATCCCCAGCGCGCCTATGGTCAGCAGGATGAAGGAGATATTTGGGTCGGCAATTACTTCCACAAACTTTTCCCACGGGTTTTTCTCCGCGCGATTGAGCCGCAGGTTCTTGGTATCGAGAGTAACCGGCCCGGCCGAAGTTTCCACCTCACGCCCATCCAGTAGCGCCAGAAGGTCATCCAAGTCCTCGGCTATGAAGTCCACGATATTTTTGTCCAAAGCTTCGGTGGCGGTGAATGATTTCGCATCGCGGACAGTCTTCGCCAACTCCTCCTGGTTGCGACCGCGCACCTCAGCTATGCTCTGAATCCATTCAGCGGCGTCGTTGGTGGCCTTGTTAGCCAGAGTCTCGCCCAGGTCCTGGCCGGTGGACGATATCGGGGTGGCAGCGCCAATGTTGGTGCCAGGCGCCATAACGGCAAAGTTGGCTGCCACGGTGATGAAAGTACCCGCGGAAGCGGCGTGGGCTCCCTTGGGAGAAACGAACACCACCGTTGGTACCCGATCCTCCAGAAGCGTTTCGACGATGCCTCGAGTGGAGCTGAGCAGACCGCCCGGGGTATCCAGCTGGATAATCAGCAGCGCCGCTCGCTCGTCCTCCGCGCGCTCGACCATTCTGGCGACGAAACCCTCTTCCACGTGGTTGATGACCCCATCGACCTTAATGACGAGCGCTTCTCCTTTGGCCGATTGGGCCCGAACTGCGCCGAGGGAGAGCAGAGGGCCAAAAAGACCCAATACCAGCAGGACGGCGGAGAGGGAAAGACGGAGCGTGCTGAGGAGTTTGGTGCGGTCCATGGCACCCCTTTTAGACCGGAGAGTGGCCCGGGGTTGGTAAGAATTCCGGCCGGCAGGCGGACCCTTCAGCCCTATCATCCTCCGCTGCCGGGGGCCTGTCAATTTTGAATGAACCCTATCATCCCTTCCTAGTTTAGTAACCATCTCAAAACGACCCTTGTCATTCCGAAGGAGCGAAGCGACTGAGGAATCTAAATCCTGGCCCAAAAAACCCATAGCCGGTAGGGCAGTTACACCATTGCCAATGGCGTATGAACCATCTTCCCAGGGAGTTTAGACCCCTCGCTTCGCTCGGGGTGACATGTTGAGATAATTACTTATCCCCTGGTTGATACCAGGGGGTCTGAAGAGCCGCTGGCCGTGCCGGCCAGATCTAAAAGCCGATTGGGCCGGTGGGCTAGGGTGGCCAGGAAAGGATTCACCAATCCCAACATGCCACCCAAAATGGGATGACGCATGACCTTGTCGATCATCTGGCTGTGCCAGTCGAAGGATAGCTCGGGAGAGTTTATCAACTCCTGATGCAGACCGTTTCTGTCCGCCTGGCGGGCCAGCGAGCTAATCTGACTGTCGCTCAAGTATTCATACATCCTTCTGGCCGAATAGCCGGTCTCCAGCTCATGCCCCAACAGCTCTTTCCACCGTCGCTGATAATTGCTCAAATAGCGGGAGGATAAATCGCCGGCTGAGAGCGCGCCGGCCAAAACATCAGCGGCTATTTCGCTGCTGAGCAGTGAATAGTAGATACCGCCGCCGCTGGTGGGTTTCACTTGCCCGGCGGCATCTCCGACTACCAGAATCCTGTCCCGGAGCGTGTGCTTTAGCGGGCGCAGGGGTATGCCCCAGCTGGAAGGCTCTTTGGTGACGCAGCGGATCCTTCCCTCGGATTCCAGCCGCCGCAGAAAATCGTCCAGGTGGTTCTGCGCCTTGCGGCGGGTGAGCAATCCGACCAGCGCTCGGCCGGGACGCGTCGGGACAATCCAGGAGAAGAAGCCGGGCGCGACGCTCTGCCCCAGATGGATTTCCACCTGATCCTCATCTCCGATGGCCGCTTCCGCCTGTACGGCCGTGACGTAGTCGGCCACTTTACCCAAGCCTACGTTGTTGGTAAGGGGCGTCCCAAACCCAGAGGCGATGATCACGCTGCGAGCCCGGTAGTGATTCTGGTCCGTCCGGATGCTGACACCCGAACTTTCCGGACTTATCTCCAGCACTCGCTGACCCAAATGGTAAGTTGCCCCAGCAGCCTCAGCCCGATGGGCAAAGGAAGCCACGTAAGAGACTCGGTCCACTATCTTGGCCTGGGGCGTGGCGACGCTGAAATGTAAAGTTGCCTTCTCCGGCGTCACCAATTTGGCCGATCGGGCCTCATGATAGACCAGTTCAGAGTCCAGCGGAAACCTTCTGGCGCATTCCGCCCCAATGATACCAGTGCAGAGCTTATCACCGATATTGACCCGGCTGTCGATTACCCGAACGCCGAATCCCCTCTTCGCCAATTCAAGAGCAGCGTTATTCCCAGCCGGACCGGCACCCACCACCACAACGTCATCCAATTCGGCTGCACCTCTGAAAATTTCCTGGGATCATGCTCTCTCAGCTGGAACTGTCGAGGGAGCCAGCCCGGAGAGCTAGACCGGACTTTCAGGCCAGCCGGATTATACAATGGCCAATGGACATAACGGCAGCACAGATTCGGCGTTGTTTCACCAAAATGGTGACTGCTTGGTCTGAACCTCGGGCCACGCCATTCCCCTCGATTGATAGATTTGAGAGCGGTGCCTCCATCATTATGCTGGGTCCGGGCATTTGACTGGGCGCAGGCCAATCCATACAATACTGCCAGTTGGTGATTCTCTGCCCCAGCTGTTATTAGTAGATTGAAGGTTGAATTCTCAGGAGGACAGAATGGCATACGAGCACATCCTGGTGGACAAAGAAGAAGGGGTGGCGATCATTACGCTGAATCGCCCGGAAGTCCTGAACGCCATGAACCGGAAGTTGAGCACGGAGCTGCACGAAGCGGTAGGGGCCATGAACGCCGACGATGAAGTTGGGTGCATAGTTCTGACCGGAACCGGCAACCGGGCTTTCTCGGCCGGAGGGGACATCCACGAACAGCGGCAGCGGGCCACCGAGTTCACCGAGGAAGAGCGAGACCAACAAGACCTGGCCAGGGCTCGTAATTCCTACGATATATCGTCTTCCCCCAAGCCCATTATCGGCATGATGAACGGCTTGGCTTACGGCGGTGGCTCGGTGCTGGCATCCTCTCTGGACTTCCGGCTGGGGTGTGAACACGCCAGCTTCCGGTTTTTGGCTGCGGCTTACGGACGGATCAACTCCACTTGGACTCTGACCAACCAGGTTGGCTGGCCCATGGCCAAAGAGCTGCTGTTCAGTGGGAGGGTTATCGAAGCGGAGGAGTCCTATCGCATCGGTCTGCTTAACCACCTGGTCCCTTGCGACCAGCTTCGCGCCAAGACGATGGAGATCGCGACCACTATAGCCAAGCATAGGCGCGAGTCGGTGATGGGGATCAAGGAGCTACTGCTCCAGCACAAAGGCCGCAGC
This sequence comes from Chloroflexota bacterium, assembly GCA_022561675.1. Classification (GTDB taxonomy): domain Bacteria; phylum Chloroflexota; class Dehalococcoidia; order Lucifugimonadales; family UBA3495; genus JADFQT01. The sequence goes on along the minus strand of JADFQT010000003.1, from coordinate 14,650 downwards.
TTGGAAGAGATGTGGGCCAACGAGAAGGAATTTACAACCAACAAAGTCAAGGGCTACGGCGTGGAAGACGCTTTCCCCGAATTTATCTCTCGCAAGGGACGCTGATAGCTGGTATCAGCGGTCAACCAGTTTTAAGGGCGGACTTGATGCCCGCCCTTTTTTCATGCCCGCCTTCTTTCATGCGTCCAAAGTGCCCTTGGTGCTGGGCACCTGCTGGGCTGCCCGCGGGTCCAGCTCCACCGCATCCCGCAGCGCGCGGGCCAAAGCCTTGCAGAGGGCTTCCGCCTTGTGGTGCGGGCTAACACCGGCCAGCACCTCGGCGTGCAGATTCATCTTGGCCTCCGTGGCGAAGGACTCCAGGAAGTGTCCAACCAGGTCTCCGGACAGGGTCTCCACCATTTGGCCGTCCAGCCCGGTATTCACCACAGCATAGGGCCGACCGCTGCAATCCACCACCACTCGAGCCAAGGCCTCGTCAAGGGGGACGATAGCGTGTCCCATACGGCGGATGCCCCGCACCTCGCCCAGGGCCTGGTTGAAAGCCCGACCCAGCATAATGGCTACGTCTTCCACCAGGTGATGCCAGCCGACGGCCAGGTCTCCCTGGGCCTTCAACGTTATGTCAAATAGACCGTGCCGCGCTATTTGGCTAACCATGTGGTCCAGAAAGCCATTCCCGGTTTCCACCTCATACTGGCCTTGGCCATCCAGGTTGACCGTCACGCTGATGCTGGTCTCCCCGGTGGTGCGCTGTAAGGTTGCCGTCCGAGCTATCTGGTTTTCTTTTATGACCGATGGCACTTCCCGCTGTTCCACCGTCCTCCTTTCCATGAGAAGTTACCCCCTCACCAGGTCAGCCAGGGCTGCTACTACCCGGTCGGTTTCTTCCGGCAAGCCCACACTGATCCGCATGTAATCCTTAAGCGTTGAGCTGTTGAAGTAACGGGGGAAGATGCCGCGCCGGCACATGCCTTCAAAGATCTCCTGACCCCGGCCCTGCGGCAAGCCGCAAAGGATAAAGTTGGCCTGGGATGGCCAGGGCTTTACTCCCGGCACCTCCTGCAGCAGCCCCATCATGCGGTCTCGTTCCTCAACAATCGCTTTGATCCGTTGAATAAGGGTTGGTCGGTCCTCCAACGAGGCGATCAAGGCAATTTCAGCGGCCAGATTGACATTGTAGGGCGGCTTCATGCTCATGATAGTCTGGGCGATGACCGGGTCCATGACACCCAGTCCGACGCGGAGCCCCGCCAGGCCGGCCCACTTGCTGAAGGTGCGCAACACCACCAGATTTGGGTAATCCTGAAGCAGGGGCAAAACAGTATGGCCGCAAAATTCGTAGTAGGTTTCGTCCACCACCACAATGATCCCGATATCCAGGATGCTCCGGATCTGGGATTCGGTGGCGATGTTGCCGGTGGGGTTATTCGGTGATGCGAAAAACACCGCCTTGGTCTTTGGTGTGATGGCCAGCTTGACGGCTGCGACGTCGATTTCGAAGTTGTCGTCCCGGGGCACGGAAATAGCCTCTCCGCCGCATACCTCCGCCGAAAAGGCGTACATGCCGAAAGTAGGCGCGGGAATAATGATGTTTTCGCCGGGACCCATGAAGATTCGCAGCAACAGGTCGATCAGCTCATCGCTTCCGTTCCCCACCACGATTCGTTCCGGCTCCACGCTCAAGTACCCGGAGAGAGCCTCCCGAATCCGCCGCTGATTGGGGTCGGGATAATGATTATAATTCTGGTAGCTCCCCAGGGCCTTTGCCACCTTGGGGGAAGGACCGTAGGGGTTTTCATTACCGTTCAAGCGAATGACTTTTTCCGGCGGTATGCCGGCCTGCTCAGCCAGCACTTCCATTGGATCCACGCCCTGGTAGGTATTTAACCGCCGGATGTGGGGCAGCAACAGGTCCTGCACGTCCCTCATAGCTCGTGTCCCTTTGCCACTGATGGCAGCTTCAACAGCATCCTCAACGTAAATTTTTCCCAAATCGTGGTTCAGCCATTGCGGGCTTCCAGGTGGTCCAGTCGTAGCTGAATGGCGCTGGAATGGCCGGTAAGCCCCTCCGCATTAGCCATCTGTACCGCGGCATTTCCCAAACCACGAAAATCTTCGGGACTCAAGCCCACCACCGGCATCGTACGCAAGAACTGGTGAACTCCCAGCGCCGAGCTAAACCGGGCGGTGCCTCCGGTGGGCATAACGTGGCTGGGCCCGGCGACGTAGTCCCCCATTACTTCGGGTGAGAACTCCCCCAGGAAAAGGCCCCCGGCGTGCTTCACCCGTCCGGCCCAAGACCAGGGATCGGCCACCATCAAACAGAGGTGCTCCGGAGCAACCCGGTTGGCCAGCTCCACCGCCTCCTCCAGATTATCCACCAGAACTGCCTTGCCGCGACTCTCCAGAGCGCTCTTCGCCAGATCAGCTCGGGCCAGCCCCGGCAACTGACGGTCCAGCGACGCCTCGACTTCCTGGATCAATCGAGGGGAATCGGTGACCAGAATGGCAGTAGCCAGGGGGTCATGCTCTGCCTGAGCGATCAAATCGGCGGCGCAGAAATCGGCATTCGCCGTCTGGTCGGCCAAAACGATGGTCTCGGTGGGTCCAAATATGCCGTCGATGTCCACCTGGCCCCGCACCAGATGCTTGGCGTAGGAAACGAACACGTTGCCCGGACCGCAAATTTTATCCACCTTAGGGATCGATTCGGTTCCGTAGGCCAGAGCCCCTATGGCAGGCACACCACCGACCTGATAAACAACATCGACTTTTGCAATCTGCGCCGCGGCCAACACCGCCGGATTCAAAGGCTCTCCCCCTCGTCGGGGCGTGACCAGAACAACCTCTTGAACGCCGGCAACCCTGGCCGGAATGGCGGTCATCAGCACGGTAGAGGGGTAGGCGGCGGTGCCTCCGGGGACGTACAATCCCACTCGCTCCAGCGGCCGGACCAGCTCTCCCAGGCCCTGCTCCAGGTCCACCCAACTCTTGGGTAGGGTGGATTGGTGGAACCGGGTGACGCGCCGCGCCGCCAATTCCAGAGCCTGGTTCAACTCATCCGAGATCAACTCCCGGGCCTGATTGATTTCAGCATCGCTAACCCGAAACTCGTCCAGCCGGGCGCCGTCCAAAAGCTCGGCATAACGCCGCAGGGCCGCGTCTCCCTGTTGCCGCACGTCGCGCAGCATTTGGACCACGGATTGCTCTGGGGTGACGCCTTCCCCGAACAGCTGTCGGGTCCTTGCCACTACCTCTTTGGGCAATTCACTGAGGTCCAGCGGATCCGGCCGGCTCATCAGCCCTTCCGCTTCTTTCAAACCTTTTAGCAGCTTAAGCCGCACCTAAATACTCCCGGGCCTGACTCAGGGTTTCCGTTATCACCCGCTCCTGATAGGTTTCGATCTTCTCCCTGGGCACCTTCTCGTAGATACGCTCCAAACTCTCGGGCATCCGCTCCAGGAAATTATCGACTACCCGCTGCACGCCATCATCGTCGCGGTACATGCGGTTCAGGGCGCGTTTCAGCCGGTCCCAAGAAAAATCCCACCCCAGGAATCGCGATACCCAGCTCCGCCACTCTCGCAGTACCTCTTCCTCCAGAAAAGCAACGGCAACTTCGCTGTCGGAATCGACCAGCATCTCATCCGGCTTGAGGATGGGTATATCCTGAGCAAGCACCCGGCGGTCCATGTCCAACTGGAGGGCCCGGTCCCAGAGATGTCTCTCCAGCTGGTCGCCGGTCACCGGGCTCCCCTCGCCAAAGTAGGGGCGGAACATGGTGGTAATCCAGACCTCGTCAGCCGCCAGGTGAGAGACATAGCCCAGCAGGAAGGCCCGGGTCTCCGGTGACTGGGTCTTGGAATCCGCCAGCTCGGGATGCTGTTCAAACATCTTCTTGGTCCCTACGCCGACGGACTCAACCCCCAGCGAGGCGAAGTGGGTCCGCTGCCGATCCCATTTGGTCATGGCGCGAATATCCGGCGCAGTGGAGCCCAGCAAGCAACTGCCCAGGTGGTCGTGGACATGCCCCCAGTCCAACTGCTCGGCGACCCGGCTGGCCAAATATATGTGCATCGGCAGGTTAGGCAAAGGTGGCTAGCTCCTTAAGGGGCGATTACTTTTGCTTGACGAAATTACTGAACTTGGGAGTTCCAAATCCCCCTATATCCCCCTTTGCAAAGGGGGACTTCCCCTAACGATGGCTCCACCTACCGGGTTTAGCTTTAGACTCAAGGTCCAGTAAATGTCCCTCACCTGGCTAAAGGGGAGTACCGGCTTCTTCAAACACACCCGCAGAGTCCCGGGGAGCTAGACAGCCGCCCTGGTCCCAGAATGGAAAAAGCCAGAACTAATTTGCATACGGATCAATCGCTTTCGATAAGCCGCGTATAGGCAGCCGATTCGCTCTTGAAAAGATAGCTGACTTGAGAAGCGGCGATATCGACACCCCCACAATCTCTAAGGTGGTCCACCGCTTCCATCAGCATATCCTTTTTGACCAGAAGGCTGATACTGTACCAGTTTTCCTCTTCGACATTATATACCCTGGCAACCGTCGGCCCACGAAGTCCGGCCAGGTGAGGACGGGCCAATATGGTTGCGCTTACTTGCTGGGGGGAGTCTCCCGGCACATTGGCCGTCAGCCGGAAGTAGGGCCCGGCCTGCAAGTGGGCCTCCATCAGCTCCATCAAGTAGCGGGCCAACCGAGAATGCTCCTCGGTTCTGGCCAGGGCGGTGGGGTTGGCGATAAGGCAAGATTGGGAGGTGAGGATGGTGCCTCCCTCCAGAGTCTTGAGACGGTTTTCTCGCAGAGTAGCGCCGGTGGCCGTAATGTCGGCGATCAAGTCGGCGTAGCCTGCCGCGGGCGCCGCCTCCAAAGTGCCGCTGGCCGGAACCAGAGTGAAGTAGTTAATCCCCCGGTCGAAAAGATGGCGGCGCAGCAGCCTGGGATACTTGGTCGCGATCCGCAGTTGGTTCCCCTGCTGGTGGAACTCCAGCGCCAGGTCGGCCAGGTCATACACTGACGTCACGTCCAGCCAGGAGTCGGGAACCGCCAGCACAAACTCGCAGCGACCGTATCCCAGGTCCTCCAGTAGGGCCACAACCTGCAAGTCGTCGCTGCGGTACTCCAGAAACCGGTCCAGACCGGTGATGCCCAGTTCGGCGCTGCCCTCTTCCACTTTTTGAGTGATGTCCGCCGTCCGCTGAAACAGCACCTCCACTCCCGGAAGAGCGGGTATGTATCCGGTATAACGCCGCGCACTGGGACGGCGAACCGGAATACCGCAATCCCGCATGAATCCCTGGGTGGGCTCATGCAGGTCTCCATCGCTGGGCAGCGCCAGCCTCAGCTTAGTATTTGATTCGTTGGCCGCACTCATGTCATCGCCGAAATTGAATCCCCTGGCCAGGAGTTCTGATCCATATATGCGTAAGTGCTGAGTGAGAACTCCAGTTCTCCCCCTTAATAAGGTGAGGAGTTTTTTTCACATACCCTCGCGCCTTAATCGACCCGGTGGGTTACCGCCTTGCCGTCAGCGGACACCCAGACCAATTGCTCCATTCCCCGTTGGCGCGCGTGGCTGAGGGCTTCTTCCACGGACCTGCCCTCCAGGTCCATTTCAGCCGAATAGCCCGCCTGCCCCAATTCCTCAAGCTTGTCCGTGGCCGCACCGAAACTTTGTCGATCAGCTGCCGCCACCAGAACCCTGGGGAGGCCGGCCGGCGAATCCTCGGGGGAGTTGTCCATCCCTAGGATGTGCAGCAGGGCCTCAAGGTTATAGGCGAAACCCAGGGCCGGAACGGTTTCCTTGCTGCCCAGGGCTCTGGCCAGGTCGTCGTAACGGCCTCCACCGCCCAGCGGTCCAGACAAGCTGGAGTGCCTCACCTCAAATACGATTCCATTGTAGTAGGCCAATCCCCTGGCCAGTCCAAAGTCAAGCTCCAGGTTATCCGAACCGATCCGGGGTGTGCCGGAGTCGTCTGGGCCTCGCAATAATTCCACCAGCTCCCCAAGCCGTTTCAGTGCGGCCATGTTGGCGCCTGCCCTCTGCAATAGGCGCTCGGCAATTTCCAAGGCCGCCGCGGGAGGCCCTTTAATGTCGACCAATTGGGCCACCAGCTCCATGCCGCGCCGGAGATTTGCCCGGTCGTCGCTGCCCCTAATTTTGCGCAGCAGCCGATCAACGATCTCGGAAGGGTCCCGACGGCCGAAGTCGCCCCAAATTTCCCGCTCTTCGCCGGACCCGCCATCTTCCGGAGGGCCCGGAGTCGAAGCATCCGGAACAGAAGCATCAGGGTTCGGCGCCAAAGGTGCTCCGGGCAATCTGCCGATTTGTTGGTAAGTCCCGCCTTGAGCGTCGCCGGTCTTCCAGCCCAGGAATCCCTGGAGCACCTTGCGAGCCTGATCGTCGTCCAGGCCAGAGAGAGCTAAACCCAGGTCGTCCCCTTCCGGACCAGGCCCCACCAGATGCAACTGTTCGGCCCGCTCCAGGGCCGCCTCAATCCCGACAGCTCCTTGGGCCAGGTTGGGAATCTGAGAGACGATGAAACTGCGAGACCGCTCCGACAGACCTGCGACGTCCAGCAGGCCGTGGAGCACCGCCAGGTCACCGATTCGGAGACGCCAGTCCTTCAGGCCCAGCTCAGAAGGGACCCGGGCCGCCATGCCCAGTAGCTCAGCATCGGCCAGCACCGTGCCCGAGCCAATTAACTCCGCTCCTATCTGGGTAAACTGTCCGCCGCCCAGGGCCGTGGACAATCCCGCCCCACTGTACCGGAACACCGGTCCGGCGTACTGCCAGCGGACCGGCAACGACGCCTGGCCGGCGCAATCCAGATAATGCCGCATTATCGGAGCGGTGAACTCCGGTCTAAGGCTTACCTGGCTGCCGCCGGCGTCGGCAAAACTGTACATCTGGGAAGCCAGCTCGCCGCCCGATTTGCGCAGGAAAAGCTCAGCCGGGCCTAAAATCGGAAGTTCCAGCTTTTGGTAGCCGAAGACGCTAAACAGCCGAGACAGTCTCTGCAGGACCGACCGTTGGCGGTCCCAGGAGTCCTGGCCTGAATTTGGCAAGGTGGTAGGGAATGTAGACGCTTCTGTAGACACTACCCGCTATTGTACCGCAGCCCTTTTTTCGGTTCAATGTCCCGGGATTAAGCAACTATCTCAAAATGTCACACCGAGCGAAGCGAGGGGTCTAAAGTCCCTCGGCACATGGCTCTAACGCCATTGGCTATGGTGTAACTGCAGTGCTGACGCATAAGGTTTCGTGGGCCTGGATTTTAGATTCCTCAGTCGCTTCGTTCCTTCGGAATGACATGGGTTTTTTTGAGATAGATTCTATGCTGAAGCGGGATTCCCGGTAGTGGCAGTTAAAACGCCAGCCGGACTACGCCGCGGCTCTGGGCTTCACGGGTGGGCGTTAAGACCGCCGTCCACGTATATGGGCTGACCGGTATTGTAGTCGCAGGATTCGGAGCAAAGAAAAACCAGCAGGGGCCCGACGTCGGCGGGCCGCCCCTTGCGCCGCAGCGGCGTGTAGCGGACCAGCAGCTCTTCCCGCTGTACTTCTAAAGGGATGTCCTCACCGGTGGACCAACCGGTGCCCAGCGCGTTGACCCGCACGTTGTGCCGGCCCCATTCCACCGCCAGGGAACGGGTTAGCGCCAGCAATCCGGCCTGACTGACACTGAAGGCGGCGCCGTTGATCATGCCCCGCTCCGCCAGCACGGAAATCAAATTGACTATCCTCCCGTAACCCCGTTCCACCATCCGCCCTCCCACCTCCTGGCAGAGCAAGAAGGTGGCGCGCAGATTGCGAGACTGGACCTCGTCCCACTCCTCGCCGGCAATCTGGACAAAGGGCTTGGCGAACATGCTGCGGGCGTCGTTAACCAGAATGTCGGCGTGAGAATGCTGGCTGTCGAAGGCTGCCATGGCCCGGCGGAGGCCCTCCGCAGTCGCAATCTCGGCCGAAACCCCGGCATGAGGTTCACCGCCCAGGATAGCCAGTATGCTTTCCAGGGATGATTCCCGGCGGGCCACGGCGAACACGGTGGCTCCAGCCTCGGCCAGTGCCGACGCCAGCTGAGGCGCTTCATCGCCGCCGCTGGTCGCCAGAATGGCCACTTTACCGGAGAGATCATATTCGGGAAGGACCGGCATGCTGGTCTCCTGCTGGGGGTTGATAGCTGGAAGAGGCTTAGTCTTCCAAGGGAATCAGCGGGGCGTGGCCCGTTGGCGCTATCCCTGCGGCCAAGCCCCCGCCGTCCACGAGGATCATCTCTCCCGTCATGTAATCCGACGCCGGCGAAGAGAGAAACACGGCCACTGGTCCCAAATCTTCAGGGAGGCCCAGCCTTCCGGTAGGCAGGAAGTCGCCCGAGGCAGGCAGGGTTGCCCGTATGTCTGAATCGGTTGCTTCGGTTGGGATAAAACCGGGCACGATGGTGTTGGCGGTAATGCCATGACGTGCCAGGCTGAACGAGAGCACCCTGGTGAGCTGGATCACCCCTCCCTTGCTGCAACAGTACATGTAGATATCCCGGCCTCCCCGCAAGCCGAAGCCGGAGGCCACATTGATAATTTTGCCCTGACCCCGATCCGCCATGGGCTTCGCCGCCGCTCGGGAGCAGTAAAAGGCGCCGCCAAGGTTGACGTCTATCGCCTGCCGCCACTCCGAATCGGTGATATCCCAGATGGGCTTGCGGACGTTGGAGGACACCAGGGCCGCATTATTGATCAGCACATCTATCTGCCCGAAATGTTCCACCGTTTGAGATATGAGGCGATCCACCTGAGCGGAATCGCTGATATCGGTGGGTATGGCCAAGGCTTCCCGCCCCATTTTCTGAACTTCGCCGGCGGCGTCATCGATGGGCCCGGGGCGACGGCCGGCGATGCACAGGTTGGCTCCCGCCCTGGCCAGGGCGCGGACCATGGCAAGACCCAGCCCGGTGCCGCCACCCGTAATAACTATCACCCGGCCATCCAAACTTAGAGACTCCAGCATGACCTTCCACTAATATTCTTCAACTAATTTCCATCACCCGCCGGCAAGCGAAAATCTGATGGTCGCCCGGAGGAATCTCCGTTCTGCGCCAGGGTAACATCTCCGGTGGTCAACGTTACCAGCTGCCCGTCATCCAGCCGAAGCTGCAGATTGCCCAGATCATCAACACCTTCAGCCAGCCCTTCCGCTATTCCTGCCGGGGACTCCCTCCCGGCCGAGGCGATGATTCGACATCCCAAGGTATCCAGCAGGCCCCGCCACTCCTCTATTGGCGACTCACCCTTGCACAGGGCTAGATAGAGGCCGTCCAGCTCCTGCAAAAGGCGGCGCAGCAGGTCTTCCCGAGGGACCTCCCGCGCCGTGGCCGCGTTCAGGCTCGTTGCCGTGGCGGAAAGCTCCCCCAAGGCTTCCGGGTCCAGCGTAACGTTCACGCCAATACCCAGCACGGCATAACGGACCTCTTCCCCCGAGATGACACTTTCCACCAGGATGCCCGCTACCTTTTTCCCACTGATCAGTACATCGTTGGGCCACTTGATTCGAGGCCGGAGCCCGGTGGTCTTGGCAATGGCACGGACCACCGCCACGCCAGCCAGAGGACTCAGCAGAGGCAGCGCCTTCAGGTTAGGATAGAATACGACCGAAAAATAGAGGTTGCCGGGTCGGGATACCCAGGTTCTGCCGAACCTTCCCCGGCTGGCCTGTTGTGTCTCGGCCACCACCACCGTTCCATCTACCACTCCGGCGGCTCCGTGGCGGTCGGCTTCATCCATGGTGGAGCCCAAATTCTGGAAGAACATGATGCGCCGCCCGACTACCCGGGTGTACAGCCCGCCGCGGAGGGTCGCCGCAACCAGATTAGTCGCCATTCTTTAAGCCTAACCCTGCCAAAGTGTGTCTCAATTTCAACTCAACCGGCAGCGCGGAGATACTAAAGTCATTATCCCAAAAAGTCACCCCGAGCCCTTCGACGTAGTTCGGGATAAACTCCGCGAGGGGTCCAAAGACCCCGAGAGCATGGTCCCGACGTCATGGGCTAGTGTGTAGCTGTAATACTGATTCATGAGGTTTTAGGGGCCCAGGATTTAGATTCCTCAGTCGCTTCTCTACTCCTCTGCAAATAGCCTGTTCGCCCTTCGACCGGCTTAGGACGAACAGCCCAGGCACCCGCTCGTGGTCACCTCATCGAACCATCAGCTGGCACTGAACCCATTTTCATCCGTCGGTGGCGCTCCACCGGAGCATGAAAACTCGGAATGACACGGGTCGTTTTGAGAAACTTACTAAAACCAATTGGGAGCCCGGTAATTCGCACGGAAAGACGGCTCCGGTCATCCGTCCAGTTGAGACTTGAGGGCTGCCAGAGCTCCCTGATAGTCCGCCTTGCTCAAGGAGCCCAGCCGCCGCAATACCAGGGAGCGCGCCAGGGTAGCCAGGCGGGCCCGCACCAGGGCCGGCCGGGGCAGCTTCGCCTCCCGCCACTCCGCTATGGTGTAGTCCCCGGCCCTGGCCGGTGCCGAAACCCGGCTGGTAATCTGGGCAATGACCAACTCTCCAGTTTCCTGGTTGAACGCGCTGGAGCTGACCACCAGCGCCGGGCGCTTCCTGACTCCCGCTCCTTCGCCAAAGGGGTAGGAGATCAGGATAACGTCGCCCGGATTAAAGACAGTCGGATCAGAGCCGGTCATATACCGCATCCGCTTCGCTCTGCCAGTCGTCGCCAAAGGCCGCCTCAGACAGGGAGGCGTAGCTGGCGGACGCGGCAAGCTGGCCCAAGTGCAGCTCCCGGATGGCCCGGTCGGTAACCCGATAAAAGGTTCGGCTATCGGCGGAGCGCCACAGATCCAGGTATTCGGAGCTGACCTGGGCGCCAATCCAGGTATGGCCGATCCCCCGCAAATCCAGCAGCTCAAAAAGGCGTCGCTGCTCCATGGCGCCGGCCACGTGTACCTGCTCCAGCAGCTCGCTGCGGGAATCCGCCGGCCTGAGCTCCGGCTCCTGGGCTTCCAGTTCGCGAAGCAACCCTTCCAGCCGGTCCAGGGTGCGTCGGATGGTTCGAATGTACCGGTGAGCCTGGCCGCTGGATGCACTGGTCATATTCTCACCATTCGCTCAGAATCCGGGGCTCAGAGTCGGGAATTGTCCGGGTAGTCAGCCAGAGCAGTCAGCTATTACCAGCCGTGTTCCAGCTTGTCCTGGAGCACGGTGGTCAGTTCTGCGATTGGGAGCCGGACCTGGTACATGGTGTCCCGGTCCCGAACGGTTACCTGCTGGTCATCCAGGGTTTCAAAGTCGACGGTTACACAGTAAGGGGTGCCGATTTCATCCTGGCGCCGGTACCGTCTGCCGATGCTCTGGGCGTCATCGAACTGGGTGTTAAAACTCCGGCGCAGCAGGTCGTAGACTCTCCTGGCGGTAGGAAGCAGTCTTTCATTGCGGCTCAGCGGCAGTACCGCCACGGTGACCGGCGCCAGCTTGCGATGCAGGTGGGAGACCACTCGCACGGTCTGCCGGGCTTGCCCGTCGCCAGGCGGCCCATTTCTAGTCGGCGGGTCCGGCTCCTCGTCATAGGAGTCCAGCCAAAATGCCAGCGTGGCCCGGTCCACGCCGCCGGAGGGCTCGATGACGTAGGGGAAATAGTGCTCTTTGGACTCCTCGTCGAAATAGGTCAGCGTCTCGCCGCTGAACTCGTTGTGACGCCGCAGGTCGAAGTCGGTCCGATTGGCGATGCCTTCCAGCTCGCCCCAACCCCAGGGAAAACGGTACTCGATATCGTAGGTATCCTTGGCGTAGTGGGCCAGTTCATCGGGGTCGTGCCGGCGCAGGCGAAGATTTTCCCGGCGAATCCCCAGGGACACATACCATTCGAACCTGGTGTCCACCCACCGATGCAGCCATTCTTCGTCGGTGCCCGGCTTGACGAAGAACTCCACCTCCATTTGCTCGAACTCCCGGGTCCGAAAGGTAAAGTTGCCGGGGGTGATTTCATTACGGAAGGCTTTGCCGATTTGGCCGATGCCGAAGGGAAGCTTTTTCCTGGTGGCGTTAACCACGTTGTTGAAATTAACAAAGATTCCCTGGGCGGTTTCTGGGCGCAAGTAGATTTCCTGGCCGGTTTCCTCCACCGGGCCCATAAAGGTCTTAAACATCAAATTAAAATTCCGAGCCTCAGTGAGCTCTCCCTGGCACTCGGGGCAGCGTTCCGACTCCACCTGGTCGCTCCGGAATCTCCGGTGACAGCTACGGCACTCCACCAGCGGGTCGGAAAAATTCTCCACGTGACCGCTGGCCTCCCAGACCCGCGGGTGCATCAGTATGGCCGAATCCAGCCCGACCATGTCGTCGCGGTCCCTGACAACCGACCGCCACCAGGCTTCCTTAACGTTGCGCTTCAGCTCCACGCCCAGGGGACCATAATCCCAGGTGGAGGCCAATCCCCCATAGATTTCACTGCTTTGGAAAATAAAGCCCCGCCTTTTGGAAAGGGAGAGAATCTTGTCCATATCGGCAAGGGGCAGGACTCGCGGCACTAGGCATCCTCCTTAGACCCGGTTTGAGGACCCGGTTTCGAGTTCATAGAGGTTACCAATTCAGACAGCGGATGTAAACCTGACCCGGTCCGAGCCAGGAGAGGAGACTTTCTCTAGCTGAGCAGCAGAATCGGAGTGCGAATAAGAGCCATTATGTCAAGTTGAGCTTCTGAACCATAGAACGGGCACCTTCGGATGTCAGTGCCGGGGAGGTCAGTGCCGGCAGCTCGCCATTGGGCAACTGAAGCCGGACCGCCTCGGCCAGACTGTCGGCCCGCAGTTCCTCCAGCTTGAGGTAGCGGGCGCCCATCGCTTCGGCGACCTGCCGGGCCAGGCCAAACTTGATGAAATCCAGCTCGGTGTCGATAACCACCGATTGGATTTTCTTTTCCGCCACCAACGCAGCCATGGCCTTGGTCTCTTCCGCTGCATCCCCAGCGCTTCCTCCGGCCATCGAGACGTTGGCCCGGCCGTCGGATAGCAGCACCAACAGTGGGAGAGTTTCACGGTCCTTCAGCCGCTCCGTCTCCAGGACCTCCAGCGCTGCATACAGGCCGCGGCTGAGGGGAGTCCGCCCGCCGGTGGGCAGGTCTTGGAGGTAAAGCTGAGCCAACTCGACGCTGGTGGTGGGAGGCAGAAGCAGGTCGGCTCGGGTGCCGCGAAAACTGATCAACGCCACCCGGTCTCTTCGCTGATACGCGTCCAGCAGCAGGGAAAGCACCGCTCCCTTAACTGCCACCATGCGCCGCTGGGCGCCCATAGAGCCGCTGGCATCGACCAGGAATAGAATCAGGGTTCCGGTTTGGGTCTCGCGCACCTTCTCCCGCAGGTCCCACGGCTCGATCAGGAAGGCGGGGGCGGGCGTTTTCGCTGTTGACTCCTCCGTTGACTCTTCTAGGGAAGCCCGGCGCCTCTGCTGGTAAGGAGCGGCGGCTCGCAATGTGGCATCCAGCGCCAGGTCTCGCACCGGGCCCAGGGGGATACGGGCGCCGGTGTAGCGTCCAACCGAGGAATCGCTGACGGTGGTGGCTCGGCGGCCGCTGGACCGGCGGGCACGACGATCGGGCTGTTGTACTTGGAAGGATTGAACCGAGTAAGCGTCGCCGGTTTCGAACCATTGCTCGCCCGGGCCGGAATCAAACGGCCCTGACTCAGATTCGGATTCGGATTCGGATCGGGTTGGTCTAAATCTGCCTGGTCTAAATCCGGGGGATCGGAATCGTCTCCGCCATCCTCGGTGCTGGAAGAATCCTGGTCATGGGGTTCCCGATTCTGGGCCCGATTCTGATATTCATCGAGCATCGAGTCCAGCTGCTCGGTCACCAAGTGGGGCTGCTGGAAAGGCTGGCGGCGCTGGCGGTGCAGCAGCGCCATCTGGGCGGCCTCCCGCACGTCCTCCACGGAAACCTGGGTGCGGCCCTCGTAGGCGGCGATGGTGCTGGCCGTCTTGTACATTACGATGTCACCCCGCATCCCATCCACCTGGTATTCGAAACAAATATCGGTGATCAGCCCCAGAATCTCATCGCTTACCCGCACCTGCCCTAGCAGCTCCTGGCTGCGCAGCAACCGCTCCCGTTCCGCCTGCTCGGCTTCCTGCCACTGCTGGACAAACCGGTGGGGTTCGGCCTCAAACTCGATACGTCTGCGGACGACCTCCCGCCGATCTTCCGATGCCAGGGCGCCGTCAACCTCCACGGCCAAGCCGAAACGGTCCAAGAGCTGGGGGCGCAGGTCTCCTTCTTCGGGATTCATAGTGCCCACCAGAATGAACTGGGCCGCGTGGCTCACCGAGATACCTTCCCGCTCCACGTAGTTGCGGCCCATGGCCGCGGCGTCCAGCAGGACGTCTACCAGGTGATCGTTGAGGAGGTTGACCTCGTCGATATACAGGATGCCCCGATGCGCCGCCGCGATCAGCCCGGGTTCGAAGCTTTTAGCGCCGGACTTGATAGCCTGCTCGATGTCCAGGGAGCCCACTAGCCGGTCCTCGGTGGCGCCGACGGGCAGATCCACTATGCGCACCTGATGAGTTACGGCATCGCCGGGGCTCGGCTCGCCTTCGCAGAATTGACAAAGCCCTTGCCGGGCCTCGGGAAAGCA
>JADFQT010000158.1 GCA_022561675.1 Chloroflexota bacterium | reverse complement strand
GAGGCGCGCCAGATTTCTCCCCCTGACGATCTCCCGCCCGGGTTTTATTACATACACCCGGACGACCCGGATTGCGACGCTATTAGCGATTGCTACGACGACGATGACGTTTACGATATGTTCTCAGATGACTTGCTCCTAGCTCCACAGGTGGCCTTTCCCGCGGCGGCTGCCACACCATCGGCTTCTGTGTCGTCCAAGTGGCTCTTTGATGAATATGCCAAGGAGATCGCCAGGCGGCCCGAGAAGCTAAAGGACCTGTTGAAGTTGAGGGGTAGATTTGTCGATAGGTTCCCGATAGTCCCCCTTGAATGGGGCACCATGCGGGATTGGCTGAATGAGACTTTTCCTGGAGAAACAGGCCGGAGGAGACGAAACAGGTTTGACTCTCTAAAAGACCTCTTGGACTACGCCGTGGACCTCGGGAAGCTGGCCCGCAACCCCATCCCAAAGCGGTCGCGCCCCAAGGCGGACTCTAGGAAGGGGAAACCCCTTTCTCTCGATCTGCTCATCCGGCTCCACCAACGGGCTCTGGCTGGCTCTTCGCGGGATCTTTGCATCTGGCTTCTACGATTCGCTATGGGATGGCGCCCCATCGAGTGCGTCCGATTGCTGGCTGGCGACGTCCGGGAGGCGGTGGCCAGGGACGATGGCTTCATCATGCGCCACCAGAAGCACCGAACCGGGAAGGAGGAGAGGTCCCCCTCGCCCATTTTGCCGGAGGTACTCTCTAAGCTACAGGAACTGTTGGAACCACTTCCCTATCTGAGCGACGGCGAGCCACTCTTCCGCAGCGAAATGGGGTCGGGCAAGCACCAGGGAAAGCCTTTGGGTGGGCAGGGGATGCGGGGGATAGTCCGCCGGCTATTTGCGGAAGAGCGGGTCAAGGAGGAAATGCCTGACGCCATACCTTACGATATCCGGGCCTCCTTTGCGACATGGCTCGGGCGGTCAGTCAGAACCAATGGCGGCACAGTCCCAGACGCCAAAGACGTAGCCCGGCGACTCCTTGGGCATGGCGCCGGCGGCGACCCCCTGACCAGATACTGGGATGACGACGAAAGACACTTGGAACTGGCCGCATACAGCCCCTTGCGCCTCGTACTCAAGAACGGGGGTGCGGAGCCGGAGAACGGAAGAAAGTTGGTGGAGATAGGGGGACTCGAACCCCCAACCTCGGCATTGCGAACGCCGCGCTCTCCCAGTTGAGCTATATCCCCAGGACCGCGCGCTCGAGAATCCACCCATCAACGTCTTGGACCGGGTTAACCCTAGGAGCGGACCGGCAACCAGACTGATGGTGGAACGGGCTCTCTTTCCCAATGAGATGGCATGAAAATGGTATGCCCTGGTCCACATCCTGTCAACACGCTGGCAACCCGGGAGGCCGGATACCGGGCAGGCTCCGCCGGAGCCTAAAGTGAAAACGGAGGGAGGAATTTATGGGATTTTACGCTAGGTTGCTACGGTAGGGCGGCAACAACCCGGTCATCCACGGAATCAAATCCTGGAGCACCGGCAGGGGAATCTCATGGCCCATGTCGTATTCGTGGTAGTCCGGGCTATAACCCTCCTCCTCCAAGAACTTTCTGGTGTTTCTGGCGCTCTCCATGGACACCATGGGATCCGCCCGGCCGTGGGCGATGAAGATTGGCTGCTTTCGCTTCTGGGGCAGCCTGCCCCTCAATTCATCAGGGTCCGGCAGTGATGCACTCAAGGCCACCAGACCGGCAAAAATCTCGGGCCGGCCCAGCCCGCATCGGTAAGTCATGCCACCGCCCTGCGAGAATCCCATCAGCAGGGCCTGCCCGGAAGATATCCGGAATTTGGAAATGATTTCGTCGAAGAACTCGCTGAGCAGTCTCTCGGCATGTTGGATGTCCTCGGGAGTCGCCTCCCCTCGGGGTGGGGTCCAGCCGTAGCCTACCTGTCCCAGTCCCAGCTCAAAGGGGATGGGCGCATTGGGGCAAGCGTAAACATACCCCTCAGACTCGATGGCCGGGGCCAAGCCGGCCAGGTCCTGCATATTGGCGCCAAAGCCATGCAACATGACGACTAATGGATAGTCGACGTCGGGCGCGTGATCGTCCGGGACTACGGTCAGGTATTGAAGATCTTTGCCCTGATGCCGCTCGAACTTCAACGGTTCGCTCCTAAATGATACCTAAAGTAAAGCCAAGGTTGGAATTGCATGCACCACCATATCACTCCCTGCGGGGTTCATCCTGGCATTAGGATATGGTTGTGAGCGCCCCAATCCTAACACCGGAAGCTGTACCTACCAACCCCCAGCAACTTCGGTGACATCAGCTGACCAAAGCCAGGTAGTTGCAGAGGTTCTGATCGGATATATAATAGCTCCGTCCCTTCGGCCTGAAACGAATTGGGGATTGTTTCTCGTTCTGCCGTCAGAAGTTATCCAGCCTTAAAGGGAGTATTCTTTGGGATACTCTACCAGCATAGTCGGGGGCATTCTATGGAAATAATTTACCACCTGGCCGGTAAGGCCGAATGGGAGGCTGGCGCCGCCTCTCCGGAGTACCGCGCCAGCAGTTTGGCCGAGGAGGGGTTCGTCCACTGCTCCGAGGACGAAGCCCAGATGTTAAGGGTGGCCAACCGCCTTTTCAACGGGCGCACCGATTTGGTAGTGCTGGATCTAAACCTCGATGCTTTAACCTCCCCCTTAAAGCGGGAACCCAGCCGCTCCGGGGAAATCTATCCGCACATCTATGGACCGATCAACATCGATGCGGTGGTTCAGGTTCGCCGCCTGGTTCCAGACGGCGACGGCATCTTCGGAGAACTACTGCCCTGGGTAACTACTGAAAGATAAAGGCACCTAACTTGCCAGTTACTTTCCCGATGTGGAGGTGGCCGTGCGCCCTACACACAGCTTTCTCTCATATCAAGAGCACTCAAGAAGAGGGGAGGTTGGCGTTATTCGGGACTGCCGGCAAAGAGGTGATGGCGACTGCTGCCGGTCGAAGGGCTACCTACCGCTGGGCCAGCAAGAACTGGACCAAGCCATCAACCTGCTGGTCGCTCAGGTTGGCTGTAAGAGCCGTGAGCATCAACCCGGCTATGGCGCGATCCACTCCTTCGGCAACAAAGGCTTCCGGATTTCGTATGGACTCAGTCAGATAATCCTCAGCGGAAACCCCGGAGATCCGGCCGGATGCGTCCGTCCCAATGTGGGTCAGGTCCGGACCCACCAAACCCGCGGTGATGCCTTCGATCGTATGACAGGCGCTGCATCCACCGGCGCCGGTAAAAATTTCCTGTCCCATTGCTAACAGGGCGGTATCCCCGGGGCCGCCATCCCCCGTGGTCGGCTCTGGAGCGGATTGGTCCGGCGTCTCAGGGACGGTCTCAGGCGGCGTACCCGAAGAGGGCTTATCTTCCTCGGTCCCGTGCTCAACATAGGGGACCGCGTTGTCCCTCGCGTAGTCCCGCGGCTGGGGCGTCGCGCCGACAGAGGAGAACAGGAACAGCAGGGAGAAAGTGACCACCGTGCCCAGGGCCAGGCCGCTCAGGAAAATCCAGGTCAGCAGCTTGGGATCGAACTTCAGGTGCATGTAGAAGAAAATGACGGTGGCGAACTTGACCATCGACAGGATAATGAGGGTGGGAACGGTGGCCGGGCCCAGCTTGTAGTCCGGGAAAATTATGACGAATTCTACGGCGGTTATGACAAACAGGATGATGGCAACCACCACATATTGCTTGAATGTGGGGTGCCGGGAGTGCCCTGCTTCGGGTTGGCTAGTCATCTACCAACCTCCTCAGACCAGGGAGCCCATTAGCGCAGGCGCCGGTCCGCCTATGGCCGCCGGTCCGGTGTCGAACCCGCCAATCAGGTACAGCAGAGTGAAGATGATGATCCAGACGATGTCGACAAAGTGCCAGTACAGGCCGCATATCTCCACGTCCAGCGCGGTCCGAGGGCCTAACCGGCCCTTCCTGGCGACCCAGTAGAGGCCCAACAACCAGACGATGCCCAGAGTTACGTGAGCCCCGTGGAAGCCGGTCAGAGTGAAGAAGGTGCTGCCGAACAGGTTGGTAGATATGAGCAAGCCCTCGGCCCGGAAGGCGTTAAACTCGTAGGCCTGGAAACTGATGAATATGAGGCCCATGAAAGCCGTCACCAGCAGCCAGATCTGGATGCCTCTTTGGTTGTTGGCGTTGGTGGCCGCCAGGGCCTGCACCATGGCGAAACTGCTGCACAGCAGAACGAAGGTGCTGATGGTGGTCACCGGAATGTCGATAATGTCTATCGGGTAGGGCCCTACCACACTCTGCCCGCGATAAACCATATAGGTGGCGATCAACGCACCAAAAAACAGGCAGTCCGAGCTGAGGAACACCCACATCAACAGCTTCCGGTGGTTTAAGCCGGTACTGGTATATTCCTCTTCGGCGTGGTGAACGGTTTCACCGTGGGCCAAATTAGACCCCTCCTAGCGTCGGGTTAGGTCCTAGTGGTGAGATCCGGCAGCCGCCGGTTCGTTGGCCCAGCCAATCACCCCAAAGAAGGCGATAAATCCACCTACAAAGCTGATTGGGAACTTGATATAGGGCCAGGGAAACTCTATCAAGAGTCCTCCGCCGATCCAGGCGATACCAAATGCGATAAGCAGGGGCCAGTAGGATGGACTGGGCATGTGGATCGTACTGGGGTCAACATGGGGCTCGGGCTCGGTCAGCGGGTGCCCCTCTGCCGCGGCCTTGCGCTTGACAATCCAGTATTGATCCCGCCCCTGAACCTGCGGTATTTCCGCGAAATTGTAGGGAGGCGGCGGGGATGAAATGCTCCACTCCAACGTAGGGGCGTCCCAAGGGTCATGCCCGGAGGGTTTGCCGTTTCTAACGCTGTGGATGAATATGACGAGGAACAGAACAGCCCCGGCAAACAGCACGATGTAGCCCAGGCTGGAAATCAGGTTCATGAGATCCCAGCCGAATTCGGAGCTGTAGGTATAGATCCGCCGAGGCATGCCGTTCATACCGGCAAAGTGCATGGGGAAGAAGGTGATGTTCATGCCGAGGAAGAACAGCCAGAAGTGGACCTTCCCCCAAAACTCGTTGAGAAAACGGCCGGTCATCTTGGGGAACCAGTAGTAGATACCGGCGAACAACCCCATTATGGAGCCGCCGAACAGAACGTAATGGAGGTGGGCCACGATGTAGTAGGTATCCTGCTGCTGGGCGTCCGATGGCGCCACCGCGTGGGAAACGCCGCTCAAACCTCCGACAATGAACAGGGCGACAAAGCCGACGGCGAAGAGCAACGGCGTCTTCAAGTCGATGGACCCGCCCCAAAGCGTGCCCATCCAGTTGAATATTTTAACGCCGGTGGGAACCGCGATCAGCATGGTGGTGACGGTAAACACCGTGTTGGGTATCGGCCCCAACCCCACCGTGAACATGTGGTGGCTCCAGACTGCCCAGCCCATTATGCCGATGACGATACCCGAAAACACCACCACTGGATACCCGAACAGGGGCTTACGAGAAAAAGTTGGGAATATCTCGGAGACTATCCCCATGGCCGGCAGAATCAGGATGTAGACCTCCGGATGTCCGAAGACCCAGAAGAGGTGCTGCCAAAGAATGGGATCGCCGCCGGCGCTGGTCACGAAGAAGTTGGCCCCGAAGAGACGGTCGAAGGTAAGCTCAATCAAGCCCACGGTGATAACTGGGAAGGCCAAGACCATCAGAATGGAGGTAATCAGGGTCATCCACACGAACAGAGGCATGCGCATCATGCTCATGCCCGGAGCCCGCATGTTTATTATGGTCACCACAAAGTTAAAGGCCGCGGCCAGAGACGCGATACCCAATATCTGCAAGCCTATCGCCCAGAAGTCCAGGCCGGCACCGGGGCTGAAGGTTCGGCTCGTTAAATTGGCGTAGGAGAACCATCCCGCGTCGGGCACCGCATTCACCAGGAATCCGGCGTTCATCAACAGCGCCCCGAAGAGGAACAACCAGTAGCTGAGCGCGTTCAATCGGGGGAAGGCCACGTCCCGGGCGCCGATGGCCAGGGGAATGATGATGTTGAAAAAGGCGGCCCCCAGGGGCATTACCGCCATGAAAATCATGGTGGTGCCGTGCATCGTGAACATGGCGTTGAAGGTTTCGGGATCGACAAAGTCGTTGCCGGGCCGGCTCAGTTGGATGCGCATTATCCCG
>JADFQT010000157.1 GCA_022561675.1 Chloroflexota bacterium | reverse complement strand
AGGGGGATTTGGATCTGACAAGTTTAGGACTCTCGTCAAGGATCTGTAATCAGACGGAGAACTCCCTTGACCAAAATCGTTGACCACTGCTTCCAAGTCACCGGGCGTCCTGCCTTTATCTGCGACTTCTCCCCGCCTCGCTCCGGCGACCCGGCGGCAGTGACCCAAGCAAGATTCGGCGCCGATTTTATTTCGGTCGCATACAATCCCGGCCGGGCTGTTCGGGCCAACTCCGCCATGCTGGCGGCGGCGGTTAAATCCCAAACCGGACAGGAGGTGGCATTCACGCTGGCCACCCGCGACATGAATCAGCTGGCGCTGCAATCGGAGCTCTTGGGCGCCCAAATGCTGGGACTGGAAAACGTGATTGTGGTGCAGGGAGACCCTTTCCCCGAGCGAGACCTGGCGCTGGTGGGCCCGGTGAACCAGGTGACTCCTACCGGGCTGATCGCCTCCATCGCCAATCTGAACCAGGGTACGGACTTCAGGGGTGCCCAATTACGCGTACCCACCGATTTTTGTATCGGCGCTACGGTGGACCTGGGCCGGGGCGTGGAACGGGAAGCACGCCTGGCCCGGCGCAAAGTTCAGGCCGGCGCCCACTTCTTGATCACTCAGCCCATTTTTGACCCGGACGAGGCTGCTCGATTCATCAGTGCATACGCCGGCGCCACGGGCGAACCGCCGGGGTTGCCCATCTTTTTCGGACTTCAAGTGCTGGAGCAGGACGGGATCATCTTCAGCTCCGTCCCGGAGCAAGTAAGGGAAGACCTAGCCGGGGGCAGGTCCGGAGTGGACCTGGCAGTAGAGCTGTTCCAGAGGTTTCAGGAAGCCGAAATACACGACATTTATCTGGTGCCTCCGATTCGCCGGGGCGGCGCCAGGAACTACCGGGCCGCGAAAGAGGTGTTGGAGACAGTCCGCGGAGGTCTGGATTGAGCGGCCAAAGGTGAGCGGAAGAGTGTTCTCATCTCCGCTCACCCCAGCTCGGCGCTAGCGGGAGTCGAAAACCTCTTTCGCTACCCTGACGGCGTTGGCCGCCGTGGGCCAGCCACCGTAGAAGGCCATATGAGTGATAACCTCGCCAATTTCCTCCTTGGTGACCCCATTATCCAGGGCGCGACCAATGTGGCCCTTGAGTTGATCGGTGCGGTAGAGGGCGACCAGGGCTGCGACGGTAATCAGGCTGCGGTCCCGCTTGGAAAGCTCGGGACGCTCCCAGACATCCCCGAACAGCACGTTGGCGCTGAGTTCCGCCATCTTTGGGGCGACCTCTTGAGCGGCGCTGCGTGGTGTGGTCATACGCTTACTCCTCCAACAAAGCTAACGTTAAAAGCTAGGGTTTACGGGGCCAGTATACTACCCGGAGCCTAGCCAGGGTAGCAAATATGCCCGCTCTTCCAATTGTCATTGCGAGGGCCGCAGGCCCGAAGCAATCTCTCTTATCCCTCAAGAGATTGCTTCGCTCCGCTCGCAATGACAGCGAGGATAATTAAAAGGCCCTGAGCAAATTTACCCGTAGTGGAAATCTGGGAGTTGGCCAGTGAAAGTTGGACAATGGGCGGGGTCAATTGGGCTCGGCGTTCAGCTCTCGATAGTGCCCCAGGTGGCGCCGAATTCGGCCCGCTCGACCACCTGCCCGGTGAAGGTCTGAGCGGTCTGGCCGGCCAGCCAAACCGCCGCCGGAATCACCTCCTCCGGCTGGACCATGGGTATATGAGCAGTGCCGGGCCAATCCCCCCGGCGGTTCATCCAGGTATCTACCCGCCCCGGGCCGAACAGATTGACCGCGATATTCTCGGCGCGCACCTCTTCCGCCAAGCTGAGGAACATCCGCTCCAACGCGGCTTTGCTCATGGAATAAGCTACACGACCCGAGCGATAGGTGCGAGCCGAACCGGAAGTTATGGCAAAGATGGAGCCACCCGAATTCTGGGCCATTATCGCCGGCAGGGCGTATTTACACAGCAACAAAGGGGCCCGTACGTTGACCGCCAGGCACCGGTCCAGCAGATCCACATCCAGGTCCGGCACCGGCGCTTCACAGTCGATACCCGCGTTGGAAACCAGGATATCAATGCGACCGAAGCGCTCCAGCGTGGTCCCCACCAGGGCTTCGATCTCTTCGGCTTGCGAAAGGTCACACCTAATGCCGACAGCGGTGCCGCCCTGCGCTCGAATGGTCTCCGCGGTTTCGTGGATGGTGCCGGAGGCGTATCTCTGGTAATCCGACTCGGATGAAGTGTCGGCCTCAGTCCGCGAGGCGACCGCCACCCGGACGCCGGCCTGGGCTAAACCGATGCATATGGCCCGGCCGATTCCCCGACTGCCGCCTGTGACGATGGCGACTTTACCGGTTAGATCCGGGGCCGGCTCCAAACAAGCACCCAGTTTTAGGAAACCGGCCGGAATTGGGGCAGGCTGATTTTCTCATCCAGGTCTTCGAAGACCACTTCCACGGCCATCCCGCATTTAATCACGGCGGGGTCCGGCTCTACCTCCACCAGGTTGGTGGCCATCCTGGCGCCCCCTTCCAGCTCAACGATGGCCGGAACATAGGGAGCCCGATCCCTGAATGCCGGGACCGGCGCTCTATGTACGATGCAGAAGGTGTGGACAATCCCCCGGCCGTTGGTCTGGATCCATTCGGTATCCCGGGAAAAGCAATCGGGGCAGATGTCCCTGGGGTAGAAGTAAGTCTGATCGCAGGCCTTGCAATGGCGGAGCCAGAGCTCGTGGGCCTTGCACTTCTCCCAGTAGAAGTCAGACTCGGGTTGGGGAATCGGAGGGGTGATCGGAGGCGCTGGCTGGGTCATTCTCTTCTCCTCCAGATTTAGGAGTTAACTGAACTAATGGCAAGATCAACCCCAAAGGGATTGGTATGGCGGTCCATGTAGATCCCACCTTGGGTTTGCGATAGGGACGCTGGACGGACCGGCGAGCCTGCCGGAAAGGCCATGAGTCTGCCACAGGACTTCAGGGGGCCGCAAGCCTTCGGGGGAAGGATAGGGACAAAAGGGACCAGCGTCAAGGACGACCAAGCCCGACGAGGGCGCTTAAAATGCCCATCCCCTTGCTGAACCTGGCATCTATAGCTAAACGCTGTATAGGTGCCACCCTTTGAAAAAGAGGAATGAAGCGGGTTTGGAACTCCAAAGCTAAATAATTTCTTCAGGAGTCGATAACCAGGGGGTAGCTTTCCACCCAGGCTCCGCGGCCAACGTTGTTCTTGCCCACTGCCCTGCCCAGGGAGTATCTTTGGCATGGTCTATCCCCCAAGCTGGGGCCGGAAAGCTGAGACCCGGAGAAGCTGCATGAAAATAGCGGTCATGGGCGCGGGCAGTATCGGCGGCTACTTCGGCGGAATGCTGGCCCAGGGAGGCCACCAGGTGACCCTGATCGCCAGAGGGGCCCACCGGCAGGCCATCGAGGCTCACGGCCTGAAAATAGTCACCGATGACCGGGAGTTCACGGTCCGGTGCGCAACCACCGACGACCCAATTTCGGTGGGACCGGTGGAGTTGGTACTCCTCACGGTCAAGACTTACCATAACGCCCAGGCGGTCCCGGCCATGCTTCCCCTGATTGATGAGGACACCGCAGTCCTGTGCCTGCAGAACGGCATAGACAGCTACCAGGCGGTGGCTCAAGCTGTGGCTCCGGTTGTAAGATCGAAAAAAGTCCTGCCCGGCGCGGCCTACATCGAGGCCAGCCGACCCGACCCCGGGGTAGTCCGGCAGTCGGGCCAGGTGGTGCGGATCGTATTTGGGGAATTGGATGGGTCCGACTCGGACCGGGGCCAGCTCATCTTGCGGGCTTTGGAACAGTCGGGGATCCCAGCCCAGTTTACCCAGGACATCCAACAAACCCTGTGGACCAAGTTCATTTTCATCGCCACCATGGCCGGGGTCACCACCCTCTCTAGACAAACCATGGCCCAGCTGGTGCCACGCCCGGAATGGCGCGAGGCCATAATCGACTGTATGCGAGAAATAGAGGTGGTAGCCAGAGCCCTGGGAGTAAACTTGGCGGAAGATGTGGTCAGCAGCACCATGAGTTACATCGAGGGCTCTCTGGAGCAGATGCACGCCTCCATGCATGCCGATGTCGTGGCAGGCCGGCCGCTGGAGCTGGATGCCCTCAACGGCGCAGTGGTTCGAGCCGGTAGGATGGCCCAGGCGCCCACGCCGGTCAATAACCTGATCTACGCGATGGTCAACCCCTTTAAGGGCGGCCATCCGGAACAAGCGCGTTAACCTGCGCTTTAACTTGCGCGTTTTCTTGGAGGAAGAGCATGGCCACACTGGTAACCGGGGGCACGGGATTTGTTGGGGCGAATATCGTCAAAGAATTGGCTAGGGCTGGCCACCAGGTGATCAGTCTGGACCTGAATTCTCCGGATCAGCTGATGCGTAGCTTTCTTGGCGACCGGTCTTCCCAGGTCACATTTATTACCGGAGACATCCTGGACCGCACTTTCCTGGACCGTACTTTCTTGGAGCGGACGCAGGCGATAGACAAGATAGTCCATGCCGCGGTCTACACGGTCAACCGCATTCCCCTGGAAACGGAGCGCAGCCGGGAGATAGTTGACATAAATATTACCGGGACCACCAACTTACTGGAGTTGGCCCGCCGGTTGCGGGTTCAGCGGTTCGTCTACGTCAGCTCTGGAGCCGCCTACGGCGCCGCCGCCGCGCCGGACCAGACCTTTAATGAAGACGCCGCGCCGCGCCCGGATTTCCTCTACGGAATCACCAAATATACCAGTGAGCTGCTGACCCGCCGGTACGGCGAGCTGCATCAGCTTTCCACCGCCAGCATCCGGCTTAGCACGCCCTACGGCCCCATGGAACGGATCACGGGCCACCGGGGGGTGATGTCGGTGCTTTACCAGTGGACTGGGCAGGCCCTGCGGGGCGAAACCATCAGCCTGACGGACCCCGACGCCGGTCGAGATTACACCTACATCGCCGACATTGCCGATGGGGTAAGAGCCGTGCTGGACGCGCCCGTCCTACCCCACGACCTCTATAACCTGACGGCCGGGCGTTGGATTACCTACTCCGAGATTCTTGATCGGCTCAAGGAAATATTACCCGAGACCAGGGTAGAGGTTGAGCTTGGCGCCGACGCGGCTCCCCGCAGCTCGGAACCCTCCCGAGGTCCGCTGTCGGGCCACCGCCTGTACCAGGACCTGGGCTGGACGCCAAAACACGATCTGGCCGCCGGACTGAGGGAGTACCTGGCCTGGCGCCGATCGGCGCCATTTCTCGATTAGGCTGCCCGGTCAGAATCTAGCTCAAAACGACCAATGTCATTTCGAAGGAGCCCTTCGGCTCGGCTCAGGATAAACTCCGCGACTGAGGAATCTAAATCCTGGGCCCGTAAATTCCCACGAGTCAGTACGGCAGTCACACCATATCCAATGGCGTCAGTACCATGTGCCCAGAGACTTTGGACCCCTCGCTTCCCTCGGGGTGACATTTTGAGATAGTTGCTTGGTCTGTCCGATTAATCTGAAGGTATCGCCTTCCCCTGGTTGCAGTACCCCGGTTGTTTCACGGGTTGTTTCGCGGCCAGGATAATGGGGCCGACCTCGGGGAAAGAATCAGCCGGATAGGGCCGAAGTCAGGGTGGTTGGAATCCATTCCAGGAGGAGACTCTCCAACTCGTCCTTACATTCATCCAGCCGGTGCTCGGCCCCCTCATAAAGCACCAGCTGTTTCGGTTCTTGCGCCCAGTCGTGGATTTGCACGCCACAGGAGTAGGGCAAGCGGGAATCGCTCTTGCCATGCACCACCAGCAGAGCCTTGGGGGACAATTGGCCCGCCATGCCGGCCCCGTGGGTCTGAGGCGACAGACAAACCACGCCCTGCACATGGCTGCTGGCCACACCGGCGGCGACTACTACCGCTCCCCCGAAAGAGTGCCCTACCAGGACCAAGGGCTGGTGTCCCGTTCCTTTAAGCATGGCAATACCGGCCAGCAGGTCCAGGACACATTCGGGCAGGACATTAGGCTGCCGGTAGTTCAAACGTAATGAGGTGATGCCTTTATTCAGGAATCGTTCAGCCAGCCGGGCGTACATCCCACCGGCCGGGCCGCCGAAACCGCCCCTGGCGCCACCAACCCAAATAATCGCCAGCTCGCAGCTTGGAGCCCGGTGCCTGGGAGCCCGGTGAATAATGGCGGGTATCTCTCCCCGATTGGTGCGAAACAACAATCCCCGGCCGGCCTCTCCCTCAAAGGGTAGCCCTTCGATCATTTCAAAGACGGTCATGGGCGCGGAGGCGAGGGATTCCCTGTTAGCGCCGGGAGCGTTGTCGTCAACCACAAGAACCTCTGGAACCG
>JADFQT010000156.1 GCA_022561675.1 Chloroflexota bacterium | reverse complement strand
CGGCGTCGCATCGCCGGAAGGATGGTTATGCACTACTATGATGGACGGAGCGTTGTCGCGGACCGCGGGACGGAACACCTCCGACGCCCGGACGGCGGCGCCGCTGACGGTTCCCACGTAGATTTCCTGAATGCTGAGTACCTGATTTCTGGTGTTGAGCAGCAAAACCCTCAGATGCTCCTGGTCCAGCGTACCCATTTCCGCAGCCAACAGGTTGGCCACGTCCTGGGCAGAGCTTATCGTCGCCCGTTCCTCCGGAACCAGGGAGGCGAATCGGCGCCCCAGCTCCAACGCCGCCAAAAGCTGGCATGCCTTGGCTTCGCTCAGCCCCCGTTCAGCGCACAGCTCGGCGAAGGTGCTGCGGCCCAGCCCGGCCAGGCCGTCTCGCCGGGCCAGCAGGCTAGACGACAGAGCTAGGACGTTCTGACCCTTAACACCGGTGCGGAGCAGAATGGCGATAAGCTCGGTATTACTCAAGTATCGAGAGCCGTATTCCCTCAGCCTTTCCCGGGGTCGTTCTCCATTCGGGAGGTCCCGAATCATGGGCTGATGCTGGGGCTGGTACCGGCCGGAATCGCTCTCGTCGCTGTCGAGCAGGGCATTCTTTGCCATTTCCATTGGTAACACTCCGATTATGCTTGCGTAAAGATTTCCACTTGGGAAACCTGGGCAATCTTACGGTGAAGGAGATATTCTAAACGAGCCTCCGTGGCTTTCCCGCATCGAACTGATCCGAGCCGCTTGTCCAGGATCATATATCACGGCTCGGCCCTAGCTCGATAGTACCTGCTGACAGCGAAGATTTGAGGACAATGGGCTTGAAACCGATACGAATCTACTATGGGTGGCTGGTTGTCGCGGCCTCTTCCGGTATAGGGTTTGCCAATGCGGCCACGGCCATCGGAATTCTGACCATCTTCGTGATTCCCATGAGCGAGGAATTTGGCTGGAACCGGACCCAAGTGGCCGGAGCGACCAGCTTGGGAGCGATTCTGGGGGCGGCATTGGCCCCCTTCAGCGGCCGCCTGGTGGACCGAAGAGGGTCGCGGGCTCTCCTTACCCTGGGGGGATTGACGGTGGTGCTGGCCTGCGGGTACCTGGCCTTGGCTCAGACATTGGCCGGGTTCTACGCTGCCTTCACGGTGGCGAGAATAGCGGACCAGGGTTTAATCAAGATTGGCACATCCCCTACTATCGGGAAATGGTTTTCCCGGTACCGGGGGCGAGCCACTGGCATAGTGTTTTTTTCCGAAGCCGCCGGCATGACCCTAATGGCTCCGTTGGTTCAGCTGGTGATCTCCGGGGCGGGCTGGCGCAGCGCATGGGTCCTGCTGGGCGGCGGCATGCTGGTGCTGGGTGTGATCCCCTGCGCCTGGCTAATCCGCCGCCAGCCCGAGGACCTGGGATTGCTGCCGGATGGGGCACCGGCTTCCCAGCCAGCTTGCGAGCCCGGTTCTGGAGCGGAAGAATCCGGTCCCCGGACTGGAGGGGGTTCGATCGAGCAGCTTCAGTCTACGCCCTTGGCGGAGATAATTCGCGCACCGAGCTTTTGGCTGGTGTTGGTATCCTTGTTCGTGGTCAGCACCGCTACTTCGGGGGTTGGCCTGCATCTGGTGCCCCACCTGATTCAACAAGGACTAAAGCCCCTGGAGGCAGTGGGGGCCATCAGTGTCATGTCGATTGCCGGAGCAGTCGGAGCGTTGTCATTGGGGTTTCTGGCGGAACGCCTGCCTCCCCGGTATATGCTGGCCGCGGTTTATTTTCTGGGCGCGATCAGCATGATGGTCTTGATCAACGCCGATGACCTGCCGAAAACTTACGTCTTCGCCGTAATCCAGGGGATCACCGGCAGTGGTGTGAACACTCTGGCCCCACTGTTATGGGCCAGCTACTACGGAAGGGCATCTTTGGGGTCTATCTTCGGTATCAGCCGGGCGGCGCAGGTGGCCGGATTTGCAGTAGGCCCCCTGGCCTCGGGCATAGTGTACGACGCCACCGGTAGTTACCAACAAGCGTTCATCTACTTTGCGGTGTTGGCCCTGGTCAGTTCGGCGTTGATCCTAGCCGCCCGGCCGCCCAACCAACGGGAACTGCCCTAAACAAACTGAAGCTTGGAGAACACTCCCTCTTCTTTGTCTGCTTGCGCCTGGTTTACGATTGGCCAGATGGATGTAGCCTGAATATAACCTGAGAGGCAAGCCGGGTGAGCGTTAAGGCTGGAAGCCCCAGGAGACCACGTGGGATGGCGTGATTTTTATCACGGGATTGGGGTCAATGTTCATCGGCCGGTACTGAGCGTACTTTTCACGCAATACCTGGATGGCGGCGGGCCTCTCTGCGCCCTCCTCCAGCAGCTCGGCGTGTCCGGATATCAGAATGTACCACAGGCGCTCCCAATTTTCCTCGTAGCGGTCAACGACCAGGGAAACCCGGGGGTTGGCCAGAATATTCCGCACTCGCCGCAGCCGGGTTAAGGAGGCGCGCTTGGGTTTCTGGTCCAGCACCGAATAGATGGCGCCGTCCATCACAGCGTAGCAGACCGGGATCACGTGAGGGACGCCGGTGGCGTCGGCGGTGGCCAGACGCCCTACCGGCGCGTGGGCCAGCAGCTCTGTTTGCCGGGCGGGAAGCTGGGCTAGAGCGTCATAGGACATAGGGGAGATTGGAGGGATCGTTGGGGTTCAATTGGGAGGAACAGCCACCGTGCAGGCATCAGAACTGTTCCAGGTTCCCGGCTCCAGGTTCGTAGAGAGGCTAGGACTGGAAGGCTCCTTCGCCTTCCAGAAACTCCACATTTTCCAGGGCGCCCCGGGCGGCCTCTTCCAGCACCGCGTCGCCCTCTTTGACGCACATGAGCAGCACCCGTTTCGCCAGCGGCCCGCCTATCTTGCCTAGAGCGCTCAGCCCGGCCACCTGTACCTGGTAGTCGTCATCCTGAAGCAGGGGTACCAAATGGGGGACTAGGTCCTCTTCGCCCAGGTCGCCGCAGGCGTTGGCGGTTTCATATCGCACCGATGGTTCAGAGCTTTGCAGTTCCTTGATTAATACCGGCAACCAATTTGTTTCGCCGGTGCGCCCCATGGCGTAGATGGAGCTGGATTTGAGCTTCAGGTCATCGCTATTGTAGGCCCAGGAAACGTACTCCTGGATGGTCGCGGTATTGAAGGGGGCTACTGCCTCCAGGCTTCTCCGCCGGACTTCCAGGTGTTCATCCTGGTCCTCCAGCGTCTCCATCAGGGTATCCCGCACTACGTCCGCGTCTTTGGCAAGCAGTTTGCCTTCCTGTATCAAATTGGCGAATTTACCCAAAGCCGCAGCGGCAGCGGAGCGAACCTCCGGGCTGCGCTCCGAGCGCAGGATTTGCACTAAACTGGTAATGATCGACCGGTCTTCAGACTCCCACAAGCCTTCTATGGCCTTTCCCTGAATCTCCTCATCCCGGTCCTTGAGGCACATTTTGAATACCGCGCAGAAGTCCAACTCCGGGTTGTCCTCAGCCAACTCAACCATGGTCGAGATGATCGAGCGCTGGCGTTCAACGGGAATGGTGAACCATGCTCGCGCAAAGCTCCCCAATTCCGAAGGGGATAGGTCGGACATTTCTATGAAATCGGCGTTGGCCACATCGGCCGAAGGATCAACCAGGGTCTCTAGAAACTCTTCCAATGCCATGGGTGCCCTCTGAACTCAGTTATCAGATCTTGGGAAATCTGGCTATCAGCCGCCAATCCGGTTTTTATGTGACAAATGGTGAACAGGCCAAGTATAACATAGCGCAGTTCATCAATAATTGATGTCGAGCAGGTTTTCCGGAGACTTTTTTCGGTTCCAAACAAGCCAAATTTAACCGGCATGCCGCAGCCGTCCAATGGTTTGGGGCAGCCTCTGCACCAGGTCCGTGGCGGTAAGACCGGCCTCACCCAGGTCCAATACCGCGTAGGCTCCGGCTTGACCGTGCAGGTAAACTCCACAGCTGGCGGCGAGGTCGGCAGTGAGGCCTTGAGCCATCAGACCGGCCATTATACCGGTCAAAACGTCACCGGTGCCTCCCGAAGCCAGCCCGGGATTAGCGAAGGGTGACACTCGGACAGGCTGGTCGGGATGGGCCACTACCGTGTGAGCCCCCTTGAGGACCAGACCGACCTTCCAATAATCCGCCCATTTTCGGGCCGCACCGATCCTGTCCCGCTGAATCTCAGATGTGGGGGTGCCGACCAGGTTTGCCATCTCCCCGGGATGAGGGGTCAAGACCGTTGTTCCGGCCAGGCGCTCCCACCAGTGCTCCAGTCGGGATAGATTATTCAAGCCGTCGGCGTCAATCACCAGGGGAATCGGCAGCTGGGGCTGATCCAGAACCAATCGCTCAATAAACTGCCGGGTCCCCTCCGAGTGGCCCAGGCCACATCCCACGGCCAAAGCGTCATAGTGGGAGAGGTTGGAGCGGATTAGTCCAGCTGCCTCGGGACGCACCAACCCCTCCTGGTCCTCCGGAAGGGGAAGATGAATCACCTCGGTCAATTTGCCGGCCACGATGGGATAGACGCTCTCGGGTGTGGCCAGGGTAACCAGCCCGGCTCCGGCTCGGACTGCTGCCTGGGCCGCCAGGTAGGCGGCGCCGACATAGCTTCTGGAACCGGCCACTATCAGGGCGTGGCCAAAGGTTCCCTTATGGGAGTCAAGGGGGCGAACCGGTAAATGGCCGCCAACCCAATCGGGACTCAGAAGCTCCAGGCCAATGCCTCGCTCCAGTTCCAGGTCTGGAAGCAGGCCTATGTCCAACACTTGCAACTGTCCCACCAACCCGGCTCCCGGGAAGGTCAGCAGGCCCACCTTGGGGTATCCCAACGCCAGGGTCCGGTCGGCGGCAATGCAATTGGGGTCTGCCTGGCCGGTGTCTGGGTTAAGACCGGTGGGGAGGTCCAGCGCGAAAACCTGGCGGTCCCGGTCCCCGCCCCCATCCCGGCCTTGAGATCGCCAGGCGTTTATCCGCCGAGCCAGCTCCTTCACCGGGCCATCCAGCGGGCGAGCCCTACCGGTGCCCAGCACCGCGTCCAGCACCAGCCGGCACCCGCGGAGATGACCCTCCAGCTCCTCCAGCTCCGGGTCACTGGCTGAAGAGGAAACCGCGACTCCATACTCCAGGGCCAGCTCCATTTTGGGGTCTGGGGTTGGCCGGCGGGTGGCCAGGTAGATGCTCGCCTGGGCGCCCCAACGCCGCAGGTGGCGAGCCGCAACCAGACCATCGGCGCCGTTGTTGCCGGCGCCCACCAGCACCAGGATTTTCGCCCCCGCTACACCTCCGAGCTGACTCCTGACCGCTTTCGCCACGGCCAGTCCCGCGCTCTCCATCAGGTAGTCGGTGCTGACCCCCTGGCGCTCCGAGGCCTGCTCCAGTGCCACCATCTGGGCCGCGGTGACTATTTTCAGGTTTGCTGCCGGCATTGCGCCACTCAGGATTGATTCACCCCGGATTGAGCCACCCCGGATTGAGCCACTACGAAGGCCACGGCGTATTCCCGGCAATGAGAAAGGCTAAGAGAAATCTCCACCACCCCCAAGCGTTGGGCGCGTTCTTCCGCCCGTCCGTGCAGGCGAATATGGGGTTCGCCACTTTCCCGCCGCAGCACTTCTATGTCCTTCCAGTTAACCCCCCGAGTGCCGGTTCCCAGGGCTTTCATTGTCGCTTCCTTGGCGGCGAATCTGGCTGCCAAATTTGGAGCCCGCCCCCGGCAGTAAACAATCTCCCCCTCGGTAAAGATGCGTTCCAGGAAGCGCCGGCCGTACCGGGCCAATACCCCTTGGACCCGAGGGATCTCTACTATGTCAACTCCGGTGGTTAACATGAAACTCCGTTAAACAGGACTTAGCATGGCAAACATTTCTGCGAACCGTCAATGGCCTGGTGGCGGTGGCGCGCATACGAAAGGGGAGCTTAGAGCGCGTTGGGGGAGCCGCTAAAGCCGGGTAATGATAATCAATAACCCTTTCAGGCAACAACGCCTTCAGGCTTCCTTGGTGTGGCCCGGCAAGTTGAGATTATCCAAAATGTTTGAGACGGAGTAGCTCCGGTTCAATACATAAAAATGGACGCCGGGAACTCCCTGATCCCACAGCTCTCGAACCTGCTCGGTAGCGTGCTCGATCCCCAACTCCCGTACGGCATTGTCATCTTCGGCGAATTTATCTAACTGCCGGTCCAGCGCGGCCGGAATTTTGGCGCCGCAAAGAGCGGTGAATCTACGAATCTGCGCGGTGCTGAGAATCGGCAGGATCCCCGGCACGATGGGAACATCGATACCGGCTTTCTCGGCCCGTTCCACCATCCTGTAAAGGTCCTGGTTATCGTAAAACAACTGGGT
>JADFQT010000155.1 GCA_022561675.1 Chloroflexota bacterium | reverse complement strand
TCTTCCGGCAGGATGGTTTTCGGGTGGCTCCCTTCAAAGCCCAGAACATGTCCAACAACTCCTACGTCACCCGGGACGGCGGCGAAATTGGTCGGGCCCAGGCGGTCCAAGCCGAGGCTGCCGGGGTGGAGGCCCAGGTGGAGATGAATCCGGTTTTGCTCAAACCGGAGGCAGACCATATAGCCCAGGTGGTGCTCATGGGGCGGCCGCTGCTCTCCGCCCAGGTCAAGGATTACTTTGCGCTCAAGCCCAAGCTGTGGGAATCGGTCAGCGCCTCCCTGGATACCCTGCGTCAGCAGTACGATGTTGTCGTCATCGAGGGCGCCGGCAGCCCGGCCGAAATCAATCTCAAGGCCACGGAAATCGTCAACATGCGGGTGGCGCTTTACGCCAACTCCCCGGTGTTGCTCTGCGGCGATATCGATCGAGGCGGGGTTTTCGCCGCGCTGGTGGGCACGCTGGAGCTGCTGGAGCCCGAGGAGCGGGAGACCATCAAGGGCTTCGTGATCAATAAATTCCGGGGCGACCCCAGCCTCCTAACCGATGGCCTGGATATGCTGGAAGCCAGAACCGGGATCCCGGTGCTGGGAGTGATACATCACTTCCATGACATTCACATTCCTGAAGAGGATTCAGTTGCCCTGGACTTGCCGGTCCGCAGCAGCGCTGGCGCCCTGTTGGATATCGTGGTGATCAAGCTCCCCCACGTCTCCAACTTCGATGATTTCGACCCGCTGGCCCGGGAAAACGGGGTGGCGTTACGGTATGTGGAGTCCCTTTCGGAGTTGGGGCGGCCAGACCTGGTCATTTTGCCCGGCAGCAAAACCACCATGGCCGACCTGGCCTGGATGGAGAGCCAGGGGTTAAGTGGCGCCCTGCGCGATCTGCATTCCCAGGGAACGGCGGTGGTGGGGATTTGCGGGGGCTACCAGATGCTGGGAGAGAAGCTGTACGACCCGGAGAAGATTGAGTCCTCCCGCCTGGAAATGGACGGATTGGGGCTGCTGCCCATGACCACCGTTTTTGAGGGCACCAAGGAAACCCACCGCATTCAGGGCCGGGTGGCCGAGGGACGGGGTCTGCTGACCGGCGCCGTTGGTGAGCCGATCACCGGCTATGAGATACACATGGGGCGTACCACCGGGACCGGCTCATCGGCCCCCTTTACT
Organism: Chloroflexota bacterium; assembly: GCA_022561675.1. GTDB lineage: Bacteria > Chloroflexota > Dehalococcoidia > Lucifugimonadales > UBA3495 > JADFQT01. Next base: position 5,248 of record JADFQT010000155.1, on the reverse strand, counting down.
CCGGCCCCATTTATCATCGAAGACCGCTCCGACGTTCCGGTAACGGCGGAAACTGCCTCCGATGGAGCCCTGGATTCCGAAGGGCGGGTATTGGGAACCTACATTCATGGCCTTTTCCATAACGGCGGCCTCCGCCGGGCAATGTTGAAAGAATTGGCCCGCAAAAAGGGCCTGGTATTGCCGTTGCAGAGCCAGGACCTGGTCATAGACCAGGAGTACGACAAGCTGGCCGCCTGGGTTCGCGCCAGCCTGAATATGGACCTGATATACGAGATGACCGGGCTGGAGCGGGAATACGTCACCACCGGTTCCGCCGGCTAGCGGTGGGGCGGGCAACCCTCATCCTGGGAGGCATCAGGTCGGGCAAGAGCGCCTTCGCGGAGAAGCTCGCTGGAGAACGCCGGGGTCCGACCCTTTATCTCGCCACCGGCCGGCCAGTGGACTCTGAGATGGAAGAGCGTATTCGCCGGCATCGTGAAAACCGCCCCGCGACATGGCGCACTCTGGAAGCGCCACTGGATCTGGCCGGTCCGCTGAGGCAAGCCCTGGCGGCGGAGGATGCTCTGTCGGTTATCCTGGTCGACTCCCTGGACGGGTGGGTCAGTAATCTCCTTCTGAAACATGAAGACGACCCGGCGCCAACGCTGGAAGCCCTGGCCCTCTTCCACATTCAAAGGTTGACGGAACTGATGGAAGAATCCCAGGCGGAGTTCTTTCTGGTCAGCAGCGAGGTTGGATTTAGCCTGGTCTCGCCCAACGCTCTGGGGCGCCGCTTTCAAGACCTTTTGGGACTGGTAAACCAGGCGGTTGCCGCCGCCGCGGACACTGTCTACCTGGTCACTGCGGGCCTTCCCATTTTATTGAAAGGGTCGGTGAATGGGCCGGTAAAAGGACCCGTAATTGAACCAGAGACGGGGCCGGACTTTTCCTGAATATGAAGATAGGAAGCGCTACGGTTCGGGTGCCGGGGGTCTGCGGCGAATTGGTCCAGGGCATGCTGGATGATGACTATTATCTGGTGACCTGCCCCATAGACTATTACTCCCGCGTTCAGGTGGACCTGTTCTCGGAAGGGGCCTGGGTTGTTGGCCCTCCGGTAGTGGGTCCAGAAGATAGTCCCAAGGCCGTGGCCGCGGTTTCGGCTACTCTGGCCCACCTGGGGCGGGAGAAGTTGTCGGCCCGGCTCGCCATCTCCAATCCCATTCCCCGGGGTAAGGGGATGGGCAGCAGCAGCGCCGATGTGGTCGCCGCCATCGCCGCCACCGGACTGGCCCTGGATCAAGAGCTATCCCCGGAAGCAGTTGGGCGTCTGGCCTTGATGGAGGAGCCCACCGACGGCGTTATGTTCCCCGGCATAGCCCTGTTCGACCATCGGCAGGGTAGACTGATGGAGGAATTGGGCCCGCCGCCGCCTATGGAGATAGTGGCGCTGGATTTTGGGGGAACTGTCGATACGGTGGAGTTCAATCGGGAGGATCGCCGGGCGCTGTGGCAGTCGCTACGCCCGGAGACCGACCAGGCCTTGGAATTGGTACGCCAGGGCATCAAAGAGGTCGATCCCAAGAAGCTGGGCCGGGGAGCTACCATAAGCGCGGAGGCCAATCAGCGGGTTTTGCTCAAGCCGCAACTGCCCGACGTACTGAGGTTCGCCAAGTCCCTGGACGCCGCCGGGGTGACGGTTGGCCACAGCGGGACTATTATTGGAGTGCTGCTGGATGCCAAGGAGCGACGGGGCAAGTCCGTTTTTCGGCAGGCCAAGGAATCTTTTCCCAACGCCGAGGCGGTGCTCCACTTCCGATTGCTCGGCGGCGGGGTGCAGAGGGTAGGTTAAAAAGATGCGAATCCGGTCTGCTGATTGGGAATTGGATCTAAAGCTAAACGCGGTCGGTTGAGCCACCGTTAGGGGAAATCCCCCTTTGCAAAGGGGGACTGAAGGGGGATTTGGATCTTATAAGTTTAGAACTTTCGTCGAGGAACAGTAGATTACAGAGATTATCGTTAAAAGGACGCGATTACATGGCCGACTACAACCTGGCAATTATCCCCGGTGACGGTGTGGGACCCGAAGTGGTGGCCGAAGGCCGAAAGGTATTGGACGCCCTGGCGGCTCAAGATGCGGAGCTGAACTTCCGGTATACCGAGTTTTCCTGGGGCTCTGCCTACTATCGGGAAACTGGACGGATGATGCCGGAGGACGGCCTGGCCGAGGTTAGCGCCTGCGATGCCATCCTCTTCGGCGCGGTGGGAGACCCGGAAATCCCCGACCACATAACCCTCCAGGGCCTGCTGCTGCCCATGCGCCGGGCTTTCGATCAGGGCGTGTGCATCCGGCCGGCCTATTTGTACCCGGGCGTTACCTCGCCCCTGGCGGGGAAAGAGGCCGGAGATATAGACCTGGTTATTTTCCGGGAGAATACCGAAGGCGAGTATGCGCCGGTGGGCGGCAGGCTCTACCCCGGTACTCCCCATGAAATAGTGATGCAGACCAACGTTTTCACCAGAAGGGGCACCGAGCGGATCATCAGAGCAGCCTTCGAGCACTGTGTGAAGAGAAACAAAAAAAACCTGGTGACCTCGGTTACCAAATCCAACGCGCAGGCTTTCGGCATGGTTTTCTGGGATGAGGTTTTCGAAGCGGTGTCGGCAGATTATCCCCAGATTCGAACCGAGTCGCTGCTGGTGGACCGGGTGGCCATGGACCTGGTGCGCTGGCCTGAGGCCTTCGACGTGATGGTGGCTTCCAACCTGTTTGCCGACATCATTTCCGATATCGCGGCCGTGGCCACGGGAAGCATGGGCCTGGCTGCCAGCGCCAATATCAATCCGGAGGGGATATTTCCCTCCATGTTCGAGTCGGTGCATGGGGCGGCCTTCGACATCGCCGGCCAGGGTATCGCCAATCCGCTGGCCACCATCTCGGCGGTGGGAATGATGCTGGACCACTTGGGGCAGCCGGAGTCAGCGCGGCGGGTAGAGGCGGCGGTAATGCGCAGCCTGGAGGAGCGCCGCTTCGTGACTGGCGACTTGGGCGGCAGCGCTACTACGGCGCAAGTGGGCGATGAAGTGGTGCGATTGGTGGGCGAAGTGTAGGACTTTTAACCGGCAGTTGACTCTGGTTCGTACTTGCGAGATCAGATAAAATGCCGACGCCAAAGTAACTTAGCCCAAAGGTGTTGAATGGCGGCGAAACATGATAGAGCAGCCCGTCGCATAGCGCGCCAATGCTACGGCGCATACGACCCCACACTGAGCCCTGACGTTCGGTGTAGCGACCGAGCAGTCGAAGTTAAGACTCGTGCGGGAGAGATACCAAAAGCATTGGACCAGTTGGGCCGGTCTCGTAAGCCTCAATACGTGGCCCTCCCGGCCTCACAGCACGCTACTGCCCTTGCTCGGCTGAAGGGGACTCGTGTCGGACTCATGAACCATAATGGTGACATCGTAAAGCGGGCCCGGCGCAGCTGATGCTTCTTGTTTCCCTTGTGTCAACCCCAGGGCCAAATTTGCCCCTTCCGCGCTTTTTGGTGGTCGGGTACATATGGAACCTACGCCGTTGAACTTGAAGAACGAGCGATATAACGTGGTCGCTACACGTCGATGGAGCAGCAGGTCCAGCTCAGCTACGATAGAGGGCGTTGACCTGAGCCTGCTTCCGGATTATTTCCCGCTGCCTTAGGCCGATCCCAAGACTACCTGAACGATGCGCTTCTCCAGCGTATGCGCTAGCTCACTGGCCAGTTCCAGACGATTCTGATCCCCCACGCTGCCGACAAAGGCCACCCCCAGAATGCGTCCTACTTGAAAGTCGATTACTGTGGAGGACAGCAGCCCCGCCGCACTTCCCTGCAGCACCTTCAAGGCTACGGCTTCGTCATAGAAACCGGAGGTTTCCAGCCGTTGTACTGAAACCAGCTGGTGACCGTCTCCTACGCTATTGCCCACGTTGTCTTCGAAGTCCTTGATGAAGACGTCGTGCATCCATCCGGAGACGGCGTCGGGATTTTCAAACAGGTGGGCTACCGTGGCCCCGATAAAGTCAAAACCGTCGAACACCGGCATGTTGGCGGTTGGTCCAAACTCCCGCATGAAGCCGCCAAGTCTGCCCGCCTCCCGGAATCGCTCGGCGGTACTCTCCGCGAAACCATGCTCGGCCATCATCTGGTTGTCCAGAACCCCATCCCGGACCACCTGGTAACCCTGAAACTGCGCCGGCATGGTTTCTTTGTCCAACACCATGAATTCCAGGTCGGCCTGGGAAATCCGGAAGGTGGCACGATTCAACGCCAAGGTCGTCAATGTTCCCCCCTGTTGGTAACTGTTGACCAGGTGGCCCGGCGCACCTGCCGGACCACTATAGCAAAGCCAAGGTGAGACCCCCACAGTTATATACCCCAACTCTGTGGGTTCCACCTTGTTTTTTGCTTAGAATAAACAGTCGTTTAGCCGTTTACAAGTCGCCTGGTTGGAGTGGATTGAAGACGCCCTCCAGATGGCCCGATTCCGGGAGGACCTTCTGGAAAGCAGGCTTACCCACAGACCATTGGGTAGGCGTGCAGACTTCGGGACATCTCAGCCGGCACCCGGCTGCCCCCGCTCCAGGTTTGCCCGTGGTCATGGCTGCTGAATACATTTCCGTCGTAGTCGCAGCAGTAAACCTGGGACGGCGCCCATTTATCGATGGCTATCTGGAACATACGCTTGGGTACGGTCTCTCCCAGGTCCACCCGTTCCCACGTCTCGCCGGTGTCTGCGCTGCGGAATAAAGCCCCCTCTTCCTGGGTGCCCGCGGGAGCTCCCCCGCCGCCGGCTCCGGCAGCCAGGTATATAGTCTTGGGGTCGTCTGGGGCCACCAGCAACCCCCGGCAGTAGCTGCCGCCCGCGAACATCTCCTGTACCCTGACATGTTCCCAATACTGACCGCGGTTCCGGCTTCGGAACATGGCAACCTGGGTGATGATGAAAACCGTGCCCGGGGATGCCGAGCTGACCTGAACGCCATGCAGGTCCAGGGTATTGTTCCGGAGGTAAGGTCCGTCCAGAATCTGCTCCCAGGTCTCGCCGCCGTCCCGGCTGGCTATCAGGCCCCCTACCTCGATGGCTCCATACAGGTCCGATGGATTGCTGGGGTCCACCGAAATGCCGATTACCCGTTTGCCCAGGGGCGGCATGTAGGGGGTTATGTGCGGGTATACCACTTTGTCGGTGTTCATCTTTGGCCAATGAGCGCCCCCGTCCTGAGCGCGGGAAA
>JADFQT010000002.1 GCA_022561675.1 Chloroflexota bacterium | reverse complement strand
TAGAGTAGATGGCTGGCGATACGGTTGAGCTCGCAGAGGATGACCCGCACGTACTCGGCACGCTCCGGAACAGTCAGTCCCATCAACTGCTCCACCGCCATGCAATAGACCAGCTCGTTGTTGAAGTTGCCGATGTAGTCCATGCGGTCGAACAGGGTAATTACCTGATGATACTGCTCTCCTTCGCAGAGCTTTTCCGATCCCCGGTGCAGATACCCGATGTGAGGCTCCGCCCTCACGATTTTTTCGCCATCCACCCAGAGGACCATGCGAAACACGCCGTGAGTCGACGGGTGCTGCGGCCCCATGTTGAGCAGCATCTCCACCGGCTCACCGACGGGGGGATTGGATATGTCTACCACCGGTTCGGCCATACAAATCCTAGAGAATAGTTATCTTGGGCTCTTTAGGCGGAGTGACCTGAGCACTCATCCACACCTCATCGTTGTCATAAAACCCTGCTTCAATCAGAACCTCGTCCAGGATTCCCAATTCCTCGCAATCCTCCAGATAGGCGCCTATCTCTTTGCGTAATGCCGTTTTGGCTTCCTCCGCCGTATCCCCAAATCCGGTGATGACCAGCTCGGGACAATAGGCCTGGTAGGCCTCGGCCAATTTGGATTCCTCTATAGCGTAAACAATACGGTCCATTATTCTTGGCCGATTATCTTGGGGAAGCCAGCAACCTCCAGCTTCGACTACTCCACGAACTCCAGCTGAAGCTCGGTGGTCTCTCCCACTCCGGGATAACCGGCCTCCGCCAGGGATTGTTCCAGCTTGCTGCCGGACTCCTGGGACTCGATCCAGGTCCGCAGGCTCTGGATCAACTGATCCTGGGCCGCCTCCAACGAACCGCCTATACCCTGGACGTCAAGTCCATGGATGCGGGCCACATACTGTTCATCTTCCCAAACTACCTGAGAGGTCAAGAGTAGGGTTTCCAAGTAGGTCTAAAACTCCTGATACTCGTAGAAGGGAAATTCCTTGCGGCCTGGATACCCTTCAAATCCTTCGTACAACAGTAGGGGAGAGAGGTCCGGATGACCCTTGAAGTCAATTCCAAAGAGGTCATGGGCCTCCCGCTCATACCACTCAGCCCCCTGCCAGACGGAAGTCAGCGAGGGTATGCTGGGCTCCTCATAAGAAAGCTCTGCCTTGACAACCAGAGTCTGCTCACGATCCAGCGAGTGCAAAAAGTAGACCATTTGGAAATATTCCTTGTAATCCACACAGCTCATGCAGAGCAGCATTTTGAAATCCAGCTGCGGGTCATCCTTGGCCAGCCGACAAACGGCCGCGATGCTCTCGGCGGGTACGGTGACCTGGGGCAAATCGTTCAACGTACCGAGTTTGGGCCCATACTCCTTTAGAACCTCCGCCACGCGAGTCAACAAATCCCGTCGAGGCTGGCTTAGCTGGGCCAGGGTCTGATCCTCTTCCGAAAGGCCATCCCCCGGAGAAGGATCCGCTGGAGCATGATCCGCCGCAGCGGAATCCGGTGTCGCCCCAGCGGGATGCTCGTTACTGCTTTCCGCCATCGTCCTTGGCGTCTTGCATTATCTTTTCTTGCAGCTTCAGTATGCCGTACAGCAGCGCCTCCGGACGGGGCGGGCATCCCGGTACATAAACATCCACCGGAATGATGTGGTCCACTCCCATGACCACCGAGTAGGAACGGTAGTAGGGACCGCCATTGGTGGCGCAGCTGCCCATGGCGATAACCCATTTGGGTTCCGGCATCTGCTCGTAGAGCAGCCGAATGGGCTCAGCCATTTTCTTGACTACCGTACCGGCGACGATCATGACGTCCGACTGGCGGGGCGAAGGCCAGGTTACCACCCCAAACCGGTCGAAATCGTGGTGGGCCATGTAGGTGGAGATCATCTCTATGGCGCAGCAGGCCAGGCCGAAGCTCATGGTCCAAAGCGATGACTTGCGGGCCAGGGCGAATAGCTGCTCTTTGGTCGTCGTCAAAACCCCGGGAACTTTTCCGGCTATGGCCTGGTCCAACAGGCTGGGACCGGGGCGATTGCCGGGACCCATGATTATTTCTGCCATTCCAACACTCCTTTCCTCCAAGCGTATATTAGCGCAAAGAACAGCACCCCTAGGAACATCATCATAGCGTAGAAGGGCACCGGGTTGCCCAACGCGTTCTGCTCCAGAAACACCACCGCCCAGGGGAACAGGAAGACCGCTTCCACGTCGAATATCAGGAACATAATGGCAAAGATGTAGAAGCGCAAACTGATGTTGGACCAGGAGTATTCAGTAGCTGGAATGCCACATTCGTAGGTGGTCAGCTTGGCCTCTGAGCGGCGGCGAGAGGAGAGAAGACGGGAGGTGGCGAACATCCCCCCAATCGCAAGGAAGGCGACGACAGAGGAGAGCGCTACCATGGTCCAGTCTAGGACGAAAGCATCCATAGGTTAATGTCCGTAGGGGTTGTTGGAAACGTTGGCCGCGTTTATTAAATTCGTAATTCGCCCGGCCCAAGGTGAATACTGCGACACAGCGATCTTATCATCGGCGGAAAAATTGTGTCAACGTGGACCAAAGGGAATAGCTGGCGGAACCCCCCTTACAATTATAAAAACCCGCATACTCGCTCATCCCGAGAACTGGGACCGTAATGCAGTAGAAGTGACGTCCGCGCGAAAGGCCGATTCGGGAATGCCCTGGAACAAGAAATCGAATCCGGCGGGAACCGGTACATCAGCCAGGGTTTTGAACTTCCCGCCGTCTTCTCGACCGGCAACCAGGAAACGGCTTCCGGCGGCTCCCAACTCGGCCAAAGCCAGGCACATGGTGGAGTAATCGCCCTCATAGTAGCGGGGTTCCACCAGCCGGAGTGCGGTGTCCCACCCAATGACAAAGGAGGCTCCGGGAAACAGCCTGCCCTTTTTATGAAAGGTTTCGGCTCGGGTCAGCACCAATTTCGCCTTCCCTCGGAACTGGCCGATTCTCCGCAGAATTTCTTCTTCCTCCAGGGGAGGTTTATCCACATTGACCACCGAGAGCTCATAAGCAACCGGAACTCCGAGCTCTTTTTCCGCCACCGCCGCCAATTCCTGGTGCCCGTAATGCAAGGGGCTGAAGGAACCCGGCAGCAGCGGATTTGAAACAGCCTCGTCCACGACCATCCTTCCGTCGGGATGCACTGTGACGCTGGCGATGTCCCCCGCCAGCAGCCGCTGGATGGGGGTGGCGTGGCTGCGGGTCTGGAACTCTGGATGCTCGGAGTCGCTCAGCCCCAGGGGCAACTGGGACTCAATACCCATCCCACGGGCCAGGGTTTCGACCAGCAGGCGGCTGACCAGGTCCTCCTCTCCCGCACGGTCCCTTATTCCCTTGTCCAGGGTCAAGTCGCAGCTAATCGACTGGTCGTCATCCCAAATTGCTATGGAGCAGCGGTGGTCTCCGCGCTTGACCCGATCGGTCGCCAGGGTGGCGGTGCAGGCCAGACCCAGGACCGGGGCGTTACCCTCGCGGAGACGCAGCGCCCTTTGGTAGCAGGCTCTGGCCATGTCCCGCGCCGTTTTCGTCGAGACGTACTGCTCCGGTTCCTGTCCCAACAGGCTAATCATGGACAGGCGACCGTAGGGCACCACCGATTCCAGCAGAGTACGGGAGGCGCCGGGCACCGCCAGCAGCCAGGCAACCGCCTGACTGCCGCCGCCGGCGACGGCTACCACGGCCTGCTGGGGCGCAGCGTGAATTTTGGTTATGAGCTCGTTGACCTTTTTCATGTACTGAATCGGGAGTTGAATCTGGACCGACCGAAATTATCGGGCCATGCGCCATCCTCAGCGCCCCTTTTTTAGGCTGAGCATTTCCCTAGACCCTTCAAAGAAGTGTAGCACCCCGTTCGCCAGACGGTCCACCAGAAGCACACTCACCAAATCTGATCGGACGAAATCTGCCAACTCCCTATTCCGAGTATTTCTTTTAAAAATAGGGGCTCGAGGAGGCACCGGCACCCCAATTTTCTATATTCTTCCAGCGTTCAGCCATCGGGATTTTTCACACTCTGTTCACAAAGTCGCCGATTTTACCTGCTATTTTTGCTCCTGGGAACATTATGAACATCTTAAGCTGGCTCGAGGCCAACGACTCGATAACTATCCTGCCGTAGCGACGGGAGCATGCAGTAGAGGTGCAGATTTGGTGCGAGGACGGACGACTCAGTTAAGCGTCACACTGACTCCAGGGGACAGAAACCTTTTTGAATCTTGGCAACGCTCTACTACCATCCAGGCCGGACTAGCCCGGCGCGGCCGAATTATCCTGCTCATGTCAGAGGGGGCTTCCATCTCTCAAATCTCTCGCACCGTGGGCATCCGCCGCCGCTTCATCTACAAGTGGGTGGAACGCTTCGAGTCTCTGGGAGTCTCTGGGCTCAGTGATAAGCCCGGCCGGGGCCGTGCCTCTCAAACCTCTGATGATTATCCGCAGGGGATTAGCGTCGCCGTTTAACGACCACCCGGCATACGCAGGCAACCGCCCAGCCGAAGAATCGGCAAACATTCTCAGGTATATGCTTGGGTTCCCCTGAGGAATTCTGCCTTATCCTCAGGCCCTGCCGTACCCTGAAGATAAAGGTGCCGCGCCCTTGTAGTCCCTGGTGTCAAACCCACTCGGAGCGAATCGAACAGAAACTTCAAGCTTTGGAAAAACAGATCCCTGAACTGAGCACCAGGCTGGCGACCTCAAGGGAAGCGGAAAAAGTTTCGGCGGGTTTTCTAACGGCCCTTCAGGTGTTCGGTCCGATCTCCAGCCCTCACCGCGCCGGAGAGACCCCCAATCCGAGTCGATCCAACTGACAGAAACGTTCTACGCTATTATCACCGCGTTGGACCAGCTGGCTGGGGCGCCTGCCTCGCAGGTCCCACCCGACCTAGCCACCGCGAGCCCAAAAACTTTATCCCGTCACCAGCTCACCCAGATTGATCCACCCTAAAACGCGTCGGGACACCCTCCCGGCGGTAGCACCTCCTAACTGCTGCCATTCGGTTCAAGCTGATGGGTGAAGCGAATTTCTGCCCAGTAATTGGATGTTTTTCTTTATCTTGATGGGTCAGCGCCCGGAGTGGTACTCTTGCCCGACTCCAGGTTTCCTAACGGATTGCGAGCGCGCACCAAAGATTCCCGGGCATCTCCGGCCCAGGAACCAGTGTCGTTTAGCGCAAGCGCCCGCTCTATGTAATCCGCCCCTATCTCCGGTTCGCCAATATTTATGTGAACTCCTCCCTTCAGGTAAAGCGCGTAAGCTGAAAACACGTGGTCACCCGTAATTGCCAAGGAAGCTATCAAAGGCTCCATCGCTTTTTCCGACTCGCCAAAACGTAAATAAGCGAAAGCCAACTGGTTCAAATTCCTCCAGTCATTGGGCGCCAGTTGAACCGCCCCGCTATAAAGGCGAATAGCCTCACTGGGAGGATAGGACTCGGGGTCGTCTAGGGCCAGGTTCAGAGCCGTCTTGGCCAGAGCCATGCGGGACCGAATGTAAAGGGGACGGGGCTGGATGGCCTGAACCCTGACCTGGTAAATCTTGTCCGTTAGGCACCGCTCATATGACACTTGCTTCACGCTTTCCTGGAAGGAACACTCAGGTTCCCTGGGCAAGATCCCTGTGTCTTTTAGCTCTATGTGTTCGGAGTATACGCTGGCTTTATACTTGTAATAGGTGGGAACATCCGGGGCCAGCGTAATGGCTCGGGAAAGTGATGCCAGGCTGGCTTGGGCGTCACCCTGGCTAATATAATCCCTCGCTCTGGCCACCTCCCTCGCGGCCAACGGGTAGCTCACGGCTTTGAACCAGCTAAAAACACCTATTCCGAGGGTCAAGGAAGCTATCAGCACCGTCCAGACCCCCATCCTCAGCCATCGGTAGGGCCCTCTGTCCGTCCCGGATAACGACCCAATTCGCATTTGGTTGCCAAGCCTTTGATTGGCTCGCCTTCTAGGGGTGGAGCCGCCATGGAAAGGTTGCTTTGCCAGCTCTAATTTAGAGGTATGGGCAATGGTTGGCAGAGCCATGAAGACCCCCAGCAAGATCCAAGCAATGGTCAGGTCTGATACTCTGCCCACCCCAACCATCTGCTCGAGAGCCCGGCCAGCAACCAAGGATATCAAGCCAATCAAAACCAGTTTATGAGTTAGAGAAAACTCTTGTGCCTGGCGAAGGAGGAGGAAGGTGCCTGCGACCGTCACAGCCAGGACGATTCCCAAGGAGCCGAGCAATCCCAAGATTCCTTGCTCAACTGCCTGGTTGATGAAGTAATTATGGGCGTGGTGGGCCTCTGGGAGGGAAAGGTCATCGCCCTTCGGTACACTTTCCAGAAAATATACGTAACGATAAAGGTCCGGCCCATACCCAATCAACGGCCGCAGCCAGTACAGGCCAAGGCTCTCAGAAGCAGGCCAGGGATGGTATCTAGACAGCAGCCACGAGGTTTTCCAAATCTCCAGCCGGCCGCTCATTCCGCCGCCGCCAACCTGGCTGGAAATGCTGGCAAAGCGTTCGGCCACCACCACACCGGCCTCATCATCAGCGTCACCATTTGGCAACTGCACCGCTATGGTCGTGATTAACCCGGTTAGAGCCAGGACCAGCGCGACCCGCAGCAAAACCCGTCGCCCCAGGAAGAAACCAATCAACCCAAGAACCAGGACCAGACTTAGAGCCGTCCCCATCCAAGGGCCACGGCTGAGGGTGAACAACATTCCCAGGCATTGCACCGTCATGATAGGAACCCATGGGGCCAGGTTTAGCCAAAATCGGCGAGTTCCTTGCGGTTCATTTAGGGCGGCGGTAGCCATAACCAGGGAAATGGTAATGGTCATGAGCATGACAGCCGCTGCAAATATGGGATTGCCTGCGGTGGAAGTTTCTCGTATTGCCCCCGCTGGCTCCAACAGAGCAAAGGGGTCATCGCCATAATGCTGAATCACAGCGAATCCGGCAAACAGTACTCCCATGAGCACGATGACACGCAATAATCGCGACAGCTGAGAGTTAGTCTTGAGGTGGGTAGCGACTACGGCAAATAGCAGCACGTAAGAGAGCATAGTATAGGTGCTGTAGCCATCCTGCCCCGGCACGGCGCCCCAAACGCTCACTGGCACGGAGGCCGAGAGGACTGTGGTCAGCAAAATGCTGGCGGTAAAGAAAACCGCTGCCAACGCCACCCAACGAGTGGGACAGCGTTTTACCCAGTGGATGGAACGAGACAGCCATCTCGCTGGTTGGAGGCTCGGGAAATGTGAAGCTGTACCAAGCGCATAGCCGCGATTAAGGCTCCACTCTACGGCCCAGAGGATGACCATCAGGGCTACCAAAACACGTAAAGCAGCTATTTTCAGAACAGCCGCTTCGCCGGTAACCACTTCGGAGACCAGGTAACCCCGGCTGACGGCAACGAGCGGGATAATCAAAATCGCGCCAAGCCACAGGAACTCCAGTCCGCGGGTGGCCCATAAAATCAGAAGTGCCGAGGTGCTCGGCGGGAATATGGTATGGGTCGAGTTGGCGGCGGCCATGTTGCTAGGTCCACCCGACAATTACACGCTCCATGTAAGGACGGCGGCGCGGGGGTGGAGTGGTGATGAGATACAGACTGCCGCCTGACTCGGTGTTAATACGGAGAAGGGCGAGGTAGTGGCCTGCCCTCGCGTGTTCTGCCCATTATGCAAAGTGGTGGGCGGTACTGGACTCGAACCAGTGACCTCTTGCGTGTCGAGCAAGTGCTCTAACCAGCTGAGCTAACCGCCCCTTCTTGAAGCTGATTACAACAGAAATTGCCGATCAGTTGACCTTCAGCAGTCTTCCAGTTCGTAAATGAACAACCTTTTAGCTTTCCGCAAACCGGAGAACCGGGCATGGTTCTGCTTCAAGCACCATTAAATCAGTTGAGGACCCCTCAGTCAACAACATACTCAGCGTGCAAATTTCTTCCTGCAGCGCGCCCTACCTGGTTTCACCTAAGCCTGCGTTTTACAAAGCCGGTCTCCATGTGTTAAAAAGGGCCTCAGTTGGGGTTATGAATTAAATCCCCATTTTTTTGCTATCAGTATGCTCCCGCTGGGAACACGAGGTGCAACAATGGTTGAAAACACCGGGGTTGAAAACACCGGCAGTATTGAAGCGCTGCTTCAGGAAGACCGCACCTTTCCGCCGCCGGAGGCGTTTCGACGGCAGGCCAACATCCAGGACCCGGCAATCTATGAGGAGGCCCGTAGGGACCCGGAGGCTTTTTGGGCCGGGTTCGCCGAAGAGTTGGACTGGTTTCAGAAGTGGGATCAGGTCCTCGATTGGAAGCCGCCCTACGCCCAGTGGTTTCTCGGCGGCAAACTCAACGTCTCGTATAACTGCTTGGACCGACACCTGACCTCGGCCCGGCGCAACAAAGCGGCTTTCATCTGGGAGGGAGAGCCGGGAGACCGACGGGTCTATACCTATAAGGACCTTCATCGGGAGGTATGCCAGTTCGCCAACGGTCTGAAGAGTTTGGGGGTAAAAAAGGGCGACCGGGTCACCCTCTATCTGCCCATGATTCCCGAGCTACCCATCGCCATGCTGGCTTGCGCTCGAATCGGCGCGCCCCACAGCGTGGTGTTCGGGGGCTTCAGCGCCGAGTCTTTGCGGGGCCGTATTGAAGATTCCCAATCCAGGGTGCTGGTCACCGCCGATGGGGGCTACCGGCGTGGCAACATCATACCCCTCAAGCAGAACGTGGACGATTCCCTGACCGGGCAGAGTCCGGTGGAGAAGGTGGTGGTGGTCCGGCGCACTGAGCACGCCGATGACAAGATGGTTGATGGCCGTGACATCTGGTGGCACGACCTGATGGCCACCCAACCGCTGACCTGCGAGCCTGAGCCCATGGACAGCGAGGACATGCTGTACATGCTCTACACCAGCGGCACCACCGGGCAGCCCAAGGGTATAGTCCATACCACCGGCGGTTACCTGGTGGGCACCTACGCCACGACCAAGTGGATCTTCGACCTGAAAGATGAGGATGTTTACTGGTGCACCGCCGACATCGGCTGGGTTACCGGACACAGCTACATTGTCTACGGCCCCCTGGCCAACGGCGCTACCTCAGTGATGTACGAGGGCTCCCCCGACTACCCCGACCTGGACCGCTTCTGGGCCATCGTTGAGAAATACGGGGTGACCGTCCTTTACACCGCGCCCACGGCGATCCGCACCTTCATGCGCTGGGGTGAGGAATACCCCAAGCGAAGGGACCTGTCCACCCTGCGGCTGCTAGGCACCGTGGGCGAGCCGATTAACCCGGAGGCCTGGGTCTGGTATTGGGAGAACATCGGCGGCGGTCGCTGCCCGGTGGTGGACACCTGGTGGCAGACAGAAACCGGCATGGTGCTGATTACGCCCCTGCCCGGCATAACCACCCTGAAGCCTGGCTCGGCCACTCAGCCCTTCCCCGGTATCGAGGTGGACGTGCTGGACGAGGCGGGCAACTCGGTGGGTCCCGGCGGTGGGGGATATCTGGTCCTGAAGAAGCCCTGGCCCGCCATGCTGAGGGGTATCTACGGCGATCCGGAAAGGTACGTCCAGCAATACTGGTCCCAATACCCGGACATTTACTTCACCGGCGACGGAGTCAAGATCGACGAGGAGGGCTACTATTGGCTGCTGGGCCGGGTCGACGACGTGATCAACGTTTCGGCGCACCGCATCAGCACCATGGAGGTGGAGAGCGCCCTGGTGGACAACCCCAACGTGGCGGAGGCGGCTTGCATCGGCAAGTCCCACGACATCAAGGGGCAGGCTATCGTCGCCTTTGTCACCATCAAAAACCATGTGACGGCCTCCGACGCGTTGATAGCCGAGTTGAAGCAGCACGTGACCACCAAGATCGGAGCCATGGCCCGGCCGGATGACATCTACTTCGCCGCCGAGCTGCCCAAAACCCGTAGCGGCAAGATCATGCGCCGCCTGCTCCGCGACGTGGCCGAGGGCCGGGCCTTGGGCGACACCACCACCCTGGCCGATCCGGCGGTAGTGGAGGCCCTCAAGGAGCAGTACGGCGACGATGAATAGAGAGGATCCGGGAAAATTAGCCGGGTAAACTAACCGAGCCCACCTTAAGCATCCACCGGAGCAGCAGTGAGCGGCATACTTAGCGACCTCAAAGTTTTGGAGCTAACCAACGCACCCTCCGGGTCCTTTTGCGCCAAGCTGCTGGCCGACCAGGGGGCCGACACCATAAAGGTGGAGCCTCCCGGCTGGGGCGACGCCGCCCGTCATGAGCCCCCTTTTATCAACGGGGAGCCCGACTTTGATGGCAGCACCACCTTTTTAGCCTTCAACACCAACAAGAGGGGGATAACCCTGGACGTGGAGCAGCCGTCGGGACGAGACCTCTTCTTGCGGCTGGCGGAATCCGCAGATGTCGTGATCGAGAGCTATCCCCCGGGTCGCTTGAAAGAATTGGGATTGGGCTACGAGACACTGCAGGCGGCCAACTCCAGCCTCATTCTGGCCTCCATTACCTATTTCGGACAGACCGGGCCCAACTCCCACTACCAGGGGAATGACCTGGTGGCGCAGGCGGTGGGCGGATTCCTCCACGCCGTCACCGGGTCGGCGGACCGGCCTCCTATGGGCACCGCGTTGCAGCAAATGGAAATCACCGCCGCTCGTAACGGAGCCATCGCCATAATGGCGGCGCTGTTCTATCGGGATCAGGCCGGCAAGGGGCAGCACATAGACATCTCGATGCAGGAAGCGGCGGTCAGCACCCCCTCCGGCCTGATCCACCCCTATAGCTTTACCGGGCGCAGCCCCCATCGGGGCGGTAGCGATGGAAACGTCATGGACGGGATGCACCTGCCCACGCTGGACGGGGAGGTAACCTTGACCACGGCCGGCACCGGCGGCAGGCCCATGCAGGTTTGGGCCGAATTTTTAGAGGAGCCGGGCCTGCTGGACTCCAAGTTTTCCACCCGACGAGACCGTCTGGAAAACTGGGAAGAGTTGTATGCGCTGGTCGCTCCCCGGCTGGCCCAGTGGAATAATCTAGACCTGATGCGGGAAACCATGACCCGGGGCCTGGTGGTCGGGCTGGTGCAGAGCCCCAAGCAGGTGGTGGAATCGCCCCATCTGGCCGAGCGAGGCTATTTTGTCGAGATGGACCATCCGGTGGCCGGCAACCTGAAATATGCCGGGACCGGTTTCCTCCTGGACGGTGTTAACCCCATGGAGGCCGGGCGACCGGCCCCTCGCCTGGGCGAGCACAACGTGGAAGTTTTCTCCCAGAAGCTGGGCCTGTCCGGCGATGAGCTCTGCCGGCTCCGCGTCGCCCGGATAATCTAGCTGCGGTAGGCTTAGCCGAGCAACCCAACTCCCCTATTATTCCAGCCCTGGTTCCCCGGCGGCACGCCAGGGGTGTTTCGCCTACTCCTCAGCCAAAGCCCAAGCGACCCGGTTCAATGGCCGCCCGGAACATGCAACCCGCGACTGTATCATGTTTGCAGAGGGTCTTCTCCGACCTGGTTGGGGCCCACAGTTCCTCGACCCACAAACCAAATGATCAATATGATGCTTCCAATCAAGGGTATGAGAAAAACCAGGATCCACCACCCGGACTTATCGAGGTCATGTAATCGCCTGATTGGAACTGCCAATCCAGGCAAGGCTAGCCACGAAAGCACGTAGAGTATCGGGAATGTGCCAATGATAATATCTACGACCGCGAATACGACGTAGCCTATGATAGCGAACAAGATCCACCACCAATACTCT
Organism: Chloroflexota bacterium; assembly: GCA_022561675.1. Classification (GTDB taxonomy): domain Bacteria; phylum Chloroflexota; class Dehalococcoidia; order Lucifugimonadales; family UBA3495; genus JADFQT01. Next base: position 10,602 of record JADFQT010000002.1, on the reverse strand, counting down.
GACCGGCTGGACCGGCCATTAAAGACCATGTATTTACGAAAGCCCAAACCAACAGCTTCAGTAAAACTCATCTACCGTCCCCAGCTCATTTCGCCGTATCTTGTAGGGAAACTTAAGGGCTTTGTCAGGACTTTTTCAACTGCGTTTGGCCTGAAAATCAGGGTTTTCCGATAGTCATTGCGAGGGCCGCAGGCCCGAAGCAATCTCATGTGGGTAAGGGGGGATTGCTTCGCTTCGCTCGCAATGACACTTGGGAGAACCGAAAGACGTTTGTGCTGAAAAGCGGCGGAAAGCATTGGCGGGATTATTCATCGGGCCTTGAGGAGTGTCCGTACCATCGGTCAGCCAACCTTCCTTTTTTTAAACACACTCAGGATTAGCAGGGCCCATCCTCCCAGCAGGACTGCTCCCCCGACCGGGGCCACTGCGCCAAAAACGCCGATCCCAGTGAGCGCCAGGATGTACAGGCTGCCGCAGAACAGAACCACTCCGGCGGTGAAGAGCCAACCCGCTGCAACCAGCATTCGCGATGGCCACCGGTCAACCAGCAGCCCGGTCAAAACCAGCGCCAGGGCATGGTACATCTGGAACCGGGCGGCGGTCTGGAAGGTGTTCAGGGCGCCCGGGTCCAACGTGTCACGTAGGGCGTGTACACCCAGGGCCCCGGCGACTACGCTGAGTAGGCCGAAAACGGCTCCCAATCCGATCCAATAACGGGTCCAATGGGACATCTGCGCTAAGTCTCCCCCAGTATCACGCCCTGGAGTAGTTGCCGCATGCACACTGGTCAAATGACCAAGAGGCGGCGCTGTGCGCCCTCCCAGCCTCCCCTCAATAAGGTGAGGGACATTTCAGCACCCTCCGAGGCACGGGCCGGAATTCGGGCAACCGGGACCATCCTGATGGTCAGGACCGGCCAGCCGGGCATTGGCGGCGGCCTTCCCCCTCCTTCCACACATTGCACTCGCATAGAATATTGGGAGGCCCTTCATAAACGGCGCCCACATCCATATAGTGGCCGGTCTCGTCAACGGGCGGAAGCACCCGGCGGCAATCCTGGCAGACCACTTCCCCGTTGGGCCGCAGTGACAGGGAGGATACAATATTGCTGGCGACGAACATCTCTCCCGCCAGGCTTCTGAAATGCAGGGCTATCTGGTCGCATAAGGGACACCGCAGGCTGTAAAGCTCGCTCATATCGTCTTCCCCCGGCGCGCTGGAAAATTCCCGGCTTGGCAGGTATCAAGTCCAAGACCCCGCCGGCTACTCCTCCGCATCGGTCCGCTGACCGGTAGCATACTCCGCCGTCCGCCGGTCCAGCTCCTTTGTGTTGAGGCAACCTGTCTCTATCACTAATCTCTCCAGAGCGGCCAGCCCTGGCTCATAGTAGACCGAGGTTTCTGTGGTTTCTGGGAGGTTGGCTGCCAGAGTGATCCGGGTGATCAGACGGTCTCGCAACCCCTCCCATCGATACCGACCGCCATCCTCCAGCACGACGGCTATGCCAAAGGCCTGTTCTTCCCAGGGTGCGCTAACACCAGCTCCCCGTTTCGGCGAGGCAGGGCCACATCCCCCTCGATGCCGGATATCCTCCGGTCAGGTTTCATGGCCATAACCAGCTCTACCGGACACCGGAGGGGGTTCGCGCCAGTGCAACACCGATCATGGAATCCCGAGTCACTAGGTCTGCCAGCTCCGCCTCGCCCATTCCTTCGCTGCCAGCCGGGCGTTGGGGCAGGACCATGTACCGGACATCGGCGCTGCTGTCCCAAACCCGCACCTCCACCGAATCGTCCAGCTCTAGACCGAACTCCCGCAGCACCGCCCGGGGTTCAATGACCGTCCGGGAGCGGTAGGCATGGGACTTATACCAGCTGGGCGGCAGGCCCAAGACGGGCCAGGGATAGCAGGAGCAGAGAGTGCAAACCACCACGTTGTGAATCTCCGGGGTATTCTCCAGAACTCTGATCTCGGAGCCCTCGATTCCGCCGTAGCCCAGCTCGGCGATCGCTTCCGCGCCGTTGTCCAGCAATCGCTCACGGTAAGCCGGGTCTACCCAGGCTCTGGCGACCACTTGGGCACCGTTCATCGGGCCAATGTCCTGCTCGTAGGCTTGCACCAGGGCATCCACTGTGTCGCTGGCGATCAGACCCTTCTCCACCAGCAGGGACTCCAGCGCCCTCACCCGCAGCGCCGGGTGAGACTCTTGGTTGGTAGGATGCCCGGCATGATGTCCACCGCTACTGGCATGCTCGGCGTCTCCGGTGCTCTCGCTGCTCAAGATAACCTCCTGAGTAATCTCCTGGGCCAAGTCCGCCAGTACGTTATGATTGGGCCAGCTCCAGGTAGCTCTCCCACATGTCCAAGTACAAGCTCTGCCTGGCTTCGGCTGCCTCTCCCCACAGTTCCTCGGCTTCGAACCGAACGCTGTAAACCGGTTGAGGCAGATTGGGAGACCCCTCCGGGGCCGCGTCGTGAAAGTCGTGAATTCCGTGCAACCTGGCAATGGCGCCAAGTTTGCCCCTTACGTACCGGGGCAGCCGGGTATGGCCTGGGGAATGCCGATTCCGAACCCGCACCGAGTCCCCGGAACGGAATCTGGGAGCGCTGCTGCCCTCCCGCGAGGAGGGACTTCGGGTATGCACCCCCTGCATCAATCGCGCTGTGGTTGCTGGGTCTTCCCGGCGCTGGGCGACGGCATCGGGTCGCGCATCCAATTCCGCGGTCCTTTGGTCCAACTCTTCAAGGGTCAGATATCCTTTGGCCAGCAGGGCCCTCTCGGTTACCCACATCCATCTTTCAAAATAGCCAAACCCCAGGTAACTGGCAGGCTCCATACTTTCCTGAGCGGCCCGAAGACCGCCCGGGTCGTGGACACCATGGGACCCCAAGGCCAGCAGCATCCCGAACATCCGGCCTTCCCATTCCGCGTGGAAAGGCTCCCGGCCCTCTTCCCGGGGAATGGCCCCAAAGCCATGCATGCCGCCCATGTCGTGTACGCCGTTCATCTGTCCAACCCGCCGATCCAACCCGCCCAAAGTCCCGCCGGTATTCATGATACCGGCCTAAGTTCGGAGCGTCCACCAAAAGCCTGGGGCGGCCGGATAGGAGCAACAAGTTACGCAATTCTGCCACCGGGAAGTTACGCCTTTCCTGCCGCATGGATGATTGACCGCCCTTTTGCCCAATGATAATGTCCGACCATTCAAGCGCAAGGAGGTGTAACGATGGTAGATTTTCATGCGGTCAAAGAAGTGGTGATCGACGCGTCACCGGAGGCGGTTTTCAGCATCGTCAGCGACTTCTCGAAGCACCGTGAGCTGGCCGGCAGCGGCGAGTTGGTCAGCGTGCGGTTGCTCACCCAGGGTCCAACCGACATAGGCACGACCATTGAGGCCGACGAGTCCATCGACCTGGGAGACGAGCACATGGACATCACCGCCAAGGCGGTCGTCGTCGCGTGCAGCCCACCCAATACCCTTTCCTGGGTGGCTGTGCCACCGCTGCCCATCCGCCGCATTCAATGGTGGTTCAATCTATCCGCCGAGGGCTCGGGCACCAAGGTGGTGCACGAGTGCGAAGTGGACTTGGGCGAAGAGGCCAGGGCCATGTTCGGCGGAACCCAGGCCTACAATGATACCCGGGGCGCCGATGTGATTGCCGGTATGGAGAAAACGCTGCAAAATTTGAAGGGAATGGTTTAGCGCCCGTCCCTCATTAAGCCGGCTATCCCTTCAAGTGAGCCCCCCTTGCGATTCAAGGGGGGCTTTTACAGTGCCCGAGAATACCGGCGGTCAACGTTGAGTCAGCCCTTTCAGTCGGGAGCTTGATAGCCGTTTCGCAGGATCTGCGCCGCCAGATATCCCGCGCCAAACCCATTGTCGATGTTGACGACGGCTACGCCGGGAGCACAGCTATTCAGCATTCCCAGCAGTGCCGCCAAACCTTCAAAGCTGGAGCCATACCCCACGCTGGTAGGTACCGCCACCACCGGGACGGACACCAGGCCGGCTACCACGCTCACCAGAGCGGCTTCCATGCCCGCCACCAGGATGATAACCTTCGCTTCCTGAAGGTTGGGCAGCGCATCCATCACCCGATGCAGACCAGCGACTCCCACGTCGTTTATCCGCGTCACCCGGCTGCCCATCAACTCGGCCGTCAGGCAGGCTTCCTCGGCCACCGGCAGGTCGGCAGTACCCGCGGTGACCACCAGCACTCCCTCCCGGGAAGGAGCGGAGTGAGGGCCCGGAACCACGATAGCCCGGGCCAGGTCGTTGTAATTGGCTTCAGGGGTCTGCCGCACCACGGCCTCATAGGCCAGCGGGTCGGTTTTGGTCACCAGCACCGGATGCCCTCGACCGGTCAGGGACGCCACGATGGCGGCCACCTGCTCCGGCCTTTTTCCCTTTCCCAGTACTACTTCAGGGAATCCGGTGCGCAGAGGCCGGTGGTGGTCGATCTTGGCGAACCCCAAGTCCTCATACGGCAGCGTTCGCAGAGACGACATGGCATCATCTACGCTCATGCCATCGTATTTCAGTCTGTGGAGCAAGTCCCGGATGCTGGATTCGTCGATGATTCACCTCCCGCAGCCGCTCCAGGTCCAGGGCACGAACTCGGAGCAAGGCAGTAGAGTGTTCCGGTCTTTAAGCGGCGAAAACTGGTCCATCCGCAAAGGCTTGAATCGCCTCTTTGGTTCCGGCAGCCAGGTCTTTGAAACCGTCGGCGGTCTGCTGGGGGATGGAAGTCTTGGAAAACATGATGACCGCAAAAAGGTTCCCGGTTGACAGTACGCCGCCGTAGCCCAATACGGATTTAACACCGTGGGGAATAACAAAGTCGTCTTGGGCGGGAATGTAGGGACTGCCCACCGCTTCGGGAATATAGAAGGTATTGTAGGTTTTCTGGGACAGGTCCCCAATCAACATGGGGTCGGGACTCAGCACGGCTCCCACATCCAGGCCGAACTGACTGATCAGCCGGGAAACCATGGGGATAGTGGCCACCATCTCGGCGCTGGCCAGGGGTATAGCCTTGTGTCCGTTGGACTTGGCCCGGGAATTCCAGTCGGGTTCGTCACCGGCGGTGGCCAGCATGGTCAGGCAATTGACTCCAGCTTCGGGTTCTCTGCCCAGTATGCCCTGAGCGAACTGCTGCAGTCCCTGATCCAGGTCAGAGTAGGGGTGGGTCTTGTAGAAACGGACCAGGGCGCAGGATTTCTGGTTGGTCGTCGGGTCTACCAGGTTATCGTACAAGTGCCGGACGACCCGATTAGCCACCTCCTCCATGCTACCCGCCCCAGCGCCCAGGGCCCCCAGGGCGTTGCTACATTCGGTGATCTCCGCCTGGCTCATCTTGGTTACGTCGTACATCTTTTACCTCCAACCTACTTACTCAGCTCTTTCTTATTTAATGACCAGGCCTAAAGTCAAGAACTAACCCTAAAGGCACCCCGCCCGAATCAGTCGAGAAACTCTTCCCTGGCCTGGGCCGTTGCCCGCTGGTAAACCTCCTGGAAGGACAAACCCTGCTCCAACGCAATGCGGCGGCAATCCTCGAATTCGGGAGCAGCTCCCACGGGCTTCCCGCCCAGAGACTTAACCTTGACGCTGACTACCCCGAACTCGGTCTCCATGGGCACGCTGACCCGGTCGGCCACGTACCGCTCCACCCGGCGGGTGCGGATGCCCAGAGTGGGAGTTTCTCGCATAATTAACCGGCAGGCTTCGGCCTCCAATTCTTCGGGGACCAGCGCCGAGAGTATGACGCCAGGCCGGTTCTTTTTCATCTGTACCTGGGTATACCAGACGTCCAGTGCCCCCAGGTCAAAGAGCCTTTCCTGGGCATAGCCCAATACCATACCGGGTACATCGTCCAGGTTGGTTTCCAACAAAACCACGTTATCCTGCTTGTCCGGGTCCTGCCTGTCCAAAGATCCGGATTCGGCTACCTCACCGAGCCAGAGGCGCAAAACATTGGGGAATTTTTGCGGGTCCTTGCTCCCCAATCCGACGCCAACCCCAGTAATGGACATGGCAGGCCGCTGGAAGCTGGCGAGGGTGGTAATCAGCGCGGCTCCGGTGGGTGTGGTCAGCTCCCCAGCCCCTTCAAAAATGGGCCGGTCCTCCACCACCGGGGCTCCCGAACTGGCCACCAGCTGAAGGGTTGCCGGGGCCGGTGTCGGGTAACCTCCCGGCCAGCGCGGAGGCTCGGGGGCGCCCAGGATTATCGGCGAGGCATACACCTCGGTCACTCCTAAATGGTCAAATCCAAGAACCACTCCCACCACGTCCACCAGGGTGTCGACGCTGCCCAACTCTTCCAACTCCAGCACATCTTGGGATTCACCGTGAACCCGTCCTTCAGCCTCCCAGAGGGAGGTCAACACCCTCTGGGCCTGCTCCTTTATGGCCGGGGCAAACGAGCTTCCACCCACTACATCCAGCAGCCCTTGTGGCGAATAACGGACCGAGTCTCGCACGCTAACGGTGAGCTTGGTACCCCGAACTTCGCAGCGGGTTTCCTGGGACGCCACCAGCTCGTAGCCCTCCACGCCCAGCTTGTTCAATTCCTGGCGAAGGGTGTCGAGCGACAAGCCCGCATCCAGCAATGCTCCCAGCAGCATGTCGCCGCTGGCACCCCCAATGGACTGGATGTAGGCTATTGACATGAAATCTCTTCCATTAATCTCTTTTGGCAGAGTTGCCGTAATGGCTTAAACTTGCGCTATTGGGCACGGCCGGCGCTTGTGAGCTTGAGCTGGTCGTTGAGGCTGCCCGAGCGCAATCCAGACAGGTCCAGCGATACCCAGAGATACCCGACCTTTTTCAGGTTCTCCACTATCTCCTTGCGGTGGGCGAAGGCCAGCTCCATTTCAGCTTCCCCCACCTCCACCCGGCAGAGCTTATCGTGGTGCCTGGCCCGAACCTCTCGCAGCCCCAGTCCTCTGAGATAATCCTCGGCCCGTTCCACCTTGGAAAGGGTTTCAACGGTTACCGGGATGCCATAGGGTATGCGAGAGGAGAGGCAGGGCTGGGCCGGCTTATCCCAGATGGGTATATCCAGTTTCAAGGCTATCTGCCTAACCGCATCCTTGGTTAGTCCGGCCTCCACCAGGGGACTGCGCACCTGATGCTCGGCGGCGGCCTGCAGGCCGGGGCGGTAGTCGCCCTGGTCGTCCACGTTGGCTCCATTTGCCACCCAGGCGTACCCTTCGGCCTGCGCAAGCTGGACCAGCCGGTCGTATAGCTCCGTCTTGCAGAAGTAGCACCGCTGGGACGAGTTGGCGACGTATCCTTCCCGCTCCATTTCGTAGGTGTTGATGACCCGGTGCCGAATGCCAAAACGCTGGGCCAGGCTATTGGCCTCTTCCAGCTCTCTGGCCGCCAGGGCCGGAGAGACCGCGGTCACGGCCAGTGCCTTGGGCCCCAAAGCCTGGTGGGCCATCACCGCCAGCAGGGTGCTGTCCACGCCGCCGGAGAAGGCAACCATCACTGAGCCCATTTCCCGCAGAATATTTTCTAAAGATTGCATCTGAGAATCTACTGCCGCTGCCATGGTTCCCTCCCGATTATTGAAACTCCCTCAATTCTCGCCAGTCTATTCCCTACCTGCCAGGTTGTCACTACCGGGAGGGCTGAAATCCTCTTTGGCCCAGATGATTATCAATCCGGGTGGCCATCTCAAAGGTACTTCGAAAAACCGGTGCCGGCAGCTAGCTTGCGTCAGGCCTGTTAATCAACTCGGAAGCCGTTCGCAACAACTGAGACGCCGGGTATCCCTTCAACACCGCTCGATCCGCGCCAGCCGATTCCGCCTCGTTCAATTGCGCCGTGCTGTCCACCAAAACCAGGAACCTGCTCTCTGGGCATTCCTGCTTAGCCCTCTCCAGCAGCCTGTGGGCGTTGCTGGCCGGAATGTCTCCGTCGACTACCAACAGTTCCGGACAGTTCCGCTCGATGGCGGACAGCGCCCCGGCCCCGTCATTCGCCACCAGAACCTGGCCGACCCGGGGCAGGGTGGCTAGCAAGGCTTGCAAACTTTCGCGAAGCTCGCCCGGACTCGCTACGATCAAAACCGAGGAACTCAAAACCGAGGAAGCATAATCCGCCACTTTAAGAGCGTTCCGCTAATCTCCCCAACCTGCTGTGGTGGTACCATGTTGCCAGATGAGAGGCCTGGGCACAGCGGTAAAATGGGGGGTTAGGAGTAACAAAAAAGCCACCCCATCGGCGGCGCAATACGGGTAAATAGCACCCTGTGGGGTAAGTAAATATACTTACCGAGGGGAAAGCGGGTTCATTTTTGCTCTTTTCCCTTGGGATCCAATGTGGAAAGCCCTTCCCTGAGGGCGTAGAGGGCCGCCTGGGTCCGGTTAGCCAGATGCAGCTTTTCCAGGATGTTGCCCACATGTTTGCCCACCGTTCGCTCGCTAACGACCAGCTCATCGGCGATATTCTGATTGGACAGACCTTGTGCTACCAGCTTCAACACCTCGACCTCTCGCTGAGTCAGGGGTTCTCCGGAGAAGAATCCACGGCGGGCTGGGCGAACTGCTGCACCAATCGGCGGGCTATGGTGGGATGGAGTGAGGATTCTCCCCGGTAGACGCTGCGAATGGCCCGAAGTAAGTCTTGGGGAGACGAGTCTTTTAGCAAATAGCCCAGCGCGCCAGACCGGAGGGCCGGGAAAACCTGCTCGTCGTCGGCGAAGCTGGTCAAGACCAGGATGCGGGCCTCCGGATCGTTCTCCTTAATTTCGATTATCGCTTCAATGCCGCTCTTAACCGGCATCAGCAAATCCAAGAGTATGACATCCGGCCTGAGCAGAGCCGTCTTCTCCACCGCCTCCGACCCGTCCGCTGCCTCCCCCACTAATTCCAAGCCCGGCTCAGCAGCGAGCAGGCCTCGCAAGCCCTCTCTGATCAGGGGGTGGTCATCGGCTATCAATACCCGTATATTCTCGGTCACTCGGCGACCTCAACATTGGGAGAAGAGTAGACCCCTGGCTGGCTGGGCCGTATGGGAATGGTGATGAGAATCTTGGTTCCAGCCCCAATGCTGGAGTCTATCTCTGCTGTTCCTTCCAGAGACTGCACCCGCTCCTGTATATTGTTCAACCCCATTCCCCCGGAGCGTTTGGCCGCCGGCAAATCGAATCCCCGCCCGTTGTCCCCCACCAGCATCCGGGCCTTGTCCCCATCCACCCTGATAGAAACGGTCACCGCGGTTGCCGCGGAGTGCTTCAGCGAGTTGTTCAGGGCCTCCTGGGCAATGCGGTAAAGCTGCTCCTCCAGTCTGGCCGGCAGGTCCAACAACTCTTCCACCTCGAGCTGAGTCTCCACTCCAGCCCTTCTTTCCACCGCGTCGAAGCGACGCTGCAGCGCGCCCGCCAACCCATCTCTCTCCAACGCGATGGGACGCAACTCGTATACCAACAACCTCATTTCCTTCAAAGCTTGTTGAGACGTTTCGCTGATACGGCCCAGGTAATGGGTGCCCTGCTCGTGATCTCCAACTTGGTCGAATCGCAACCCCGCTTCGGCAAAGAGCGTCAGGCTATATAGAGCCTGGGTCACCGAGTCGTGCAATTCCCTGGCCAGCCGGTTCCGCTCTTCCAGAACAGCCACATCCCGCAGCGCCTGGTCGGTCCTGAGCCGCTCGGAAATATCGCGGACCAGCATCACCACACAATTCCTTCCGGAGAGGTTGATTGACGAGGCGGAGATTTCCGTCGGCAGTCTTACGCCTTCCTTGGTAACGCAGGTGAGTTCGTTGGTCCAACCCTGACCGTGCTCAAACACCGAGCTGGCGAAGGCCCCCAAGCGGTCTAAATCGTCGGGGTGGATCGCCGATATCGGAGTGGCTAATAGCTCCTGCCGGGGATATCCCAGAATTTCACATGCCTTGGGGTTGACGTCCACGAACTTGTCCATCTCCGGATGGGCGACTAGAACGGCGTCATTGGAATAGTCGAAAATCTTGGTGTATAGCTCCTCACTTTCCCGCTCCAGGCGCTCCGACTGCTCGATAACCGTCAGTTCATGCGCCTCAAGCAACTGCTCCAGGGCGGCTATCTGAGACAGCAACCGCTGCTGGGCATCCTGGGGGCTCTCAGGCATGGACATCCTCCAGCTTAGCCAACCTGCTTCTATTCGGCGAAGACATCCGACTCAAAAGGCAGTAGTGCCAGCTTCAGGTTCAGGGCTATGGTCCGAAACATGGCCGCCACCACCGGAAAAATAGGCACCGTGGCAAACATCACCACGACAAACAGGTTTCCCGAGGGCAGCATGCCACCAAAGCCCAGGCAAGACTTGACGCCTTCCGGAATGACAAAGTTTTCCTGGTCTACGATAGCTTCATTTCCCGCGGCATTGAAAACGTGGAAAACATTGTATGACCTCTGGTCCAGGTCCACGATCATGTCAGGGTCAGGATGCAAAACATCGGTCATGTCCAGGCCCAGTTGGCTCACCAGATTGGAGATCATGGGGAAGGCTCGAACCATCTCTTCGCTGGTCAGCGGAATAGCCTGGTGCCGTCGGGACATCGTACGGTCGTTCCACTCCGTCTTACGACCAGCGGCGGCGCGCAGGGT